>JANLGB010000334.1:552-1243 GCA_024653405.1 Candidatus Saccharicenans sp. | reverse complement strand
TCCTCCCGAGAGCTCCCGCGGCAGGTGCCGGGCTCTTTTTTCTAGGCCAAGCTTCTTGAGAATGATCATTACATCTTTTTCCGCAGCCGGCTTTTTGTAAAAGGTAAACGGGACCAGGACGTTTTCCAGAACGGTCAGGGTTGGAATCAAGTGAAAATTCTGGAAGATGTAACCGAAAAGTTGCCGACGGATTCGCGTTAGCTGACTTTCGGACAGACCCCGGCCGTTGGCGTGTACTGTTCTCCCCCCAACCGCCAGTTTTCCGGTTGTGGGGTTGTCCAGGCAGCCCAGGATATTTAACAATGTGGTCTTGCCTGAGCCCGATGGCCCTATTATGGATAAAAACTCGCCTTCCTTCACTGTCAATGACAGCCCGTCGATGGCCGCTACCTGCTCGGCGCCTCTTTTATATATCTTTTTGATATCGAAAGCTTCTATAATGGTGGCCTTAGAAGTCATCTTCAGTCCTCCTTCAAAATAAACTCTGGTGGTTAAAACGGGAGCTGAGGTTTGAACTCGCAGTCTCTCACCATCATTGCTCCTCGCTCCTGATGGCTTCGAGCGGTCTCATCCTGGCTGCCCTGAAAGCCGGGTAAATTCCGCTTAGCAGCCCCAGCAGAACCACCGCCGAAATGGAAATCAGAATCAGCCTGGCGTCAATTGAAATGAGCCCGCCGCTGGGAGAGAAAGG
>JANLGB010000334.1:0-542 GCA_024653405.1 Candidatus Saccharicenans sp. | reverse complement strand
CTGTCAACCTGGAGGTAAAACTCGCCAGAGCGGCTCCTACCAGGCCTCCCAGCAAGCAGAGAAGAGAGGTCTCGAGCCACACCAGTTTGAAAACATCGCTGGCCAGCGCACCCATGGCCTTGAGAATCCCAATCTCTTTCTGCCTCTCCATTACCGACATCAGCACGGTGTTGATGACCCCCATGATGGAAATCAGGATGGCAATAAGGGCGATCGACAGCACCAGAATCCTGGCCGTTGAGACCAGAGTCATAATGGTGGTTTTGACCTGGGTCAGGCTGACCACCTGAACATCAGGCAGCTTGAACATTTTCTCCTCGAATAAAGATAGGTTTGTTTCTTTATTGACCTTAATGCCAACACTGGTCAGCTGTCCTTCCTGTCCGAATATCTTTTGCAGGGTTTGAAGCGGGAGGAAGATTGTCCCGTCATCCTGCGTCCCGGAGCGCTCCAGGACCCCGACCACCTTTAGCTCCACCTCCTTTTCCGGGATGAGATAAACATCACCCTCTTCTCTTTGTTCCAGCTCAGCCGCTTCGTAG
>JANLGB010000333.1 GCA_024653405.1 Candidatus Saccharicenans sp. | reverse complement strand
CCATGGCATTCCTGATGGTGGCCGGGGAGACCCTGTAATTCAGCTTCTGAGCCAGCAGTCCGGAACTGACCGGTCTGCCCGTTTCTAAGTAGACAGATAGTGTAAGATTAAGGATAATTTTTTCTTTATTTTCTAATTTATAGTAAGACATTTCTCCCTTTTTTATTTTATTTACCTCAAATGGCAGATTTTGTCAATCTGGTTTAAAGACTGCCAAATCAACAGATAGCCAGCCCGGCGTAGCCCACCACCTCCCGGAAATCTCCTGTCCTTTCACCTGAGGTTTGGTAGGTGATCAGCCGTCCTTCCCGGGCCCCCAGCAACCTGGCGGCCACCAGCATGGCTGTGGTCGGCTGGAAACCGCACATGGAAATTCCGTAAGAGGTAACGACATTAAGCAATCCTTCCGGGTCAAGCTTTTCCATGAAGGAGATAGCTTTGAAATCAAGTTCCTCGGCCACCTTCTTACTTACATAATGACTCATGTCGGTGCTGGCCACCAGCAGCGCCGGCTGTTCAAATTGGCGGATGGCTTCGGCCAGTCCCTGCCCCAGCTGAAGCAGCTCTTCCCAGCCGGCCTGGTAGGAAATCATCAGCGGCACGATTTTTACCTCAGGCCGGAAATATTGCAGGAATGGGACCTGGACCTCAATCGAGTGTTCCTTCCGGTGGGCTTCGGGGTCACGGCTGATGAGTTCATTGCTGCCAGCCACCAGGTCAGCCAGTCGGCTGTCCACCGGGACCTCACCCAGGGGCGTCAGCCAGCTGCCCCGGTCAAACAAGGCAAAAAGGGAATTGATCCGGTGATGAGCGGGCGAGAGAATCACCACTGTTTCCGGTATCTCCACCGAGGAATAAACTCTCCCGGCCACCGGCCCTGAATATTCATAACCAGCATGGGGCGCCACCACCCCGACTGCCCGGATTTTCTCCAGTTCTTCCCTGACAAAGGATTGAATTGTCTTTCTCAGGTACTCGGGATCATCAGGATAAAAATAACCGGCTACATAGGGTTGTCTTTTCATCCTGGCCCTCCTGGCTGAGCCCAGACTCAGATGAATTTTCTTTCTTCCTTAAAGGCCAGGCCGAGCATTTCCAACTCGGCCAGAATCGGCTGATAGATTTCTTTGACCGTTGGCGTCAGGACACCGCTCAGCCCGATCCTCCTTTCTAGAATCAATTTTACTCCCAGGGCTACCGGAAGTCCAACCGTCCGGGACATGGAAGAATGACCGTGGGAGCTGGTCACCTCGACTCTCATCGATTTTGGCCAGCCCCAC
>JANLGB010000332.1 GCA_024653405.1 Candidatus Saccharicenans sp. | reverse complement strand
AGATAGAGTACGAACATTCCTTGGCGCAGCCCGACCAGGTCTCCCAGCCAGCCAACGAGCAGGGGCACCAGGGCCCCGCCGATTATCCCAGTGCAGAGGATGCCGGAAAAAGCGCCATGGTAGGCTTCGATGGAATTCAAGGCCAGGGAAAAGATGATTGACCACATGACCGAAGCCGCGAAACCCATCAGGGGAAAAGCCCAGCGGGCTACCTCGGCCGGACCGAACAAGGCCAGCGTCAGCAGGATCAGGGCGGCCAGGGAGAAGACTACCAGGACCTTGCGGCTGTCCATCAGTTTGAGCAGGAGCAGACCGAGAAGGCAACCAACGGTCATCAGCCCCCAGAAATAGGAGACCGCCCTGGCCCCGACCGTCTGGGGGTCCAACCCGTGGTAAGTCTTCAGGAACTGGGATATCCAGTTGGCCACCCCCTGTTCGGTGCCGACATAAGCCATGATTCCGAGAAAGTAGAGTAAAACTATTTTTTTCCTGAAAAGAATTTTATATATGCCCCAGGTGCCGACTTTCTCTTCTTCCTTGAGCTCCACCCGGGGAAAGCGGGACAGGGCGATCACCAGCAGCATCAGGACCGTGGTCAGGGTAAAGACCCAGTAAAGAGAGACCCAGGGCAATTTTTCTGGAACCAGCTGGCGCAGGCTATTCAGGAGCAAGTTTTGTTTATCCTGAACCGGCAGGCTGGTGACGAGATAAGAATAAAGACGGGGGCTGAGGAAGGAAGCTCCGCCAAAAATTAGCTGGGCCATAACCGAATTAAATGCGAAATGTTCTTCACCGCCCGAAACCCGGAGCAGGGGATTGATAGCCACCTGCAGGATGGCCATCCCCAGGCCGATGAGAAAAAGCGAAAGGGTGGCAACGAGGTAATTGGGCACCAGGGAAAAAAGCAGGGCTCCGCCAAAAGCCACGGTAAAGGCCAGCAACATAGCCGCTTTTTCTCGGTATTTTTCCACCAAAAAGCCGGCTGGAATGGACATGACGCCATAGGCGATGAAGAAGGAGAATGGCAGAAAGCCGGCCAGAGCCAGGCTCAGATTGAAACTCTGGATGATGTCGGGTATGAGCGGCCCCATGATGTTGGTCAGGAAGGAGATCACAAAGAAAGTCAGGAAGATAAGGAAAACCAGGTAATAGTTTCTCCTGGATGTTTCGGCCATCCGACTCCTCCCGGCAAAAATTCAGGCTTTCTTAATTTATTAACTTGTGGCTACCGAGTCAACAGAAAAATTCTTTCAGGTTAAGACATGGTATCCAGGATAAGGGAAGTATTTGGAGGC
>JANLGB010000331.1 GCA_024653405.1 Candidatus Saccharicenans sp. | reverse complement strand
GAATACCGGGCCGAGAAATCGCTGGCTGCCCTAAAAAAGATGGCCGCTCCCATGGCTAGAGTAATCCGGGACGGTGAACTGAAACAGGTCCCGGCCAGGGAAATTGTGCCCGGAGACCTGCTGGAACTGGAAGCCGGAGACCATGTGGCCGCCGATGCTCGGGTCATATACCATACAACCAATTTTGCCGTGCATGAGGCGGCTCTGACCGGCGAATCAACCCCGGTCTTCAAAACCAGCGTCGAGCTGGAAGGCGAGGATATCCCTCTGGCCGACCGGGCCAATATGGTTTATGCCGGGACTTCAGTTTCTTCCGGCAAGGCTCGGGCCTTGGTGCTGGCCACCGGTATGGGCACCGAGCTCGGCCAGATAGCCCGGATGATCCAGGAAATTTCGCTGGAAACGACACCGCTGCAGAGGAAGCTGGAACAGTTCGGCCGCTGGATTGTCTACCTGTGCTTTTTCCTGGTGGGGTTGATCTTTCTGCTGGAATGGGGGCGCGGGGGAGAGCTGGTCCAGGTCTTCCTGACGGCCGTCAGCCTGGCGGTGGCGGCCATCCCGGAAGGGCTGCCAGCGGTGGTGACCATTGCCCTGGCCCTGGGCGTGCAGAGGATGGTCAAGCGCCACGCCCTGATCCGGAAGCTGCCCTCGGTAGAAACCCTGGGGGCGGCCACCGTCATCTGCTCCGATAAGACCGGCACCCTGACCAAGAACGAGATGACCGTCAAGGCCGTCTACGCCGATGGTCACCTCTTTTCTATCTCGGGTACCGGTTATCAACCAGAAGGCGGCTTTTTCCTGGAAGATAAACCGGTCAACCCGGAAGACTTTCCGGGTGTCATGAAAACCCTGGCCTGTGGAACGCTCTGCAATTCGGCCCGCCTGGCGGAAAATCAGGGACGGTACAGGATTGTGGGAGACCCGACCGAAGGAGCCCTGCTGACCTTGGCCCGGAAAGCCGGCCTGGACCAGGAGTCGCTGGAGAAGGCTGAACCGCTGCTGGAAGAAATACCCTTCGATTCCGAGCGCAAGATGATGACCATGATCAGGAAGGTTGGCCCTGAATTTATGGCTTACGTCAAGGGCGCCCCGGATGTCCTGCTTAAAAGCTGCAGTCACATTTTCGAAGGGGGACGTGAAAGGCCGATAACCCAAGAAGATTTAAATCGCCTTTTGCAAGTCAACGAGAGCCTGGCCCGGCAGGCCCTCAGGGTGCTGGGCTGTGCTTACCGCCGTTGGCCTGCCTACCCGGAAAAACTGGAAGCCAGGGCCATAGAAAAAGACCTGGTCTTTGCCGGGCTGGTGGCCATGATTGACCCGCCCCGCCCGGAGGTGGTCCAGGCCATTGCCGCCTGCAAAAAAGCCGGCATCAAGCCGGTAATGATCACCTTATGGTCTCCGGTGATCATTACCG
>JANLGB010000330.1:634-1570 GCA_024653405.1 Candidatus Saccharicenans sp. | reverse complement strand
ATGAGTGAAAATCTTTGCCTCCCAAATCGAAGTGGAAAGGATTTGGCCATGGCTGGACTTACTTATAAAAAAGCTGGCGTAAACATTGATGAAGCTGATTCCTTCATCCAGAAGATAAAACCGCTCGTTAAGATGACTGAACGAGCCGAAGTGCTTGGTTCTATCGGCGGGTTTGGCGGGCTGTTTGCCCCGCGCCTTAAGGGAATGAAAAAACCGGTTCTGGTATCCTCTACCGACGGTGTCGGCACCAAGCTCATCATTGCCGACCTGCTCAAAAAATACGACACGATCGGCATTGACCTGGTAGCCATGAACGTCGATGACGTGGTCGTGCTGGGCGCTGAGCCGCTTTTCTTCCTGGATTACATCGCTACCGGCCGCCTGGATAAGGACCAACTGGTGGAAGTAATCCGGGGCATTGTCCGGGGTTGCGGCGAAGCTAACTGCGCGCTGATTGGCGGAGAAACAGCCGAGCTTCCTGGGCTTTACGAGCCTGGGAAATGGGACCTGGCTGGCTTCTGCGTGGGCATAGTGGATGCAGATAAAATCATTGACGGCCGCCACTGCCGCGCCGGAGATAAGGTTATTGGCTTGGCTTCATCAGGCCTTCACAGCAACGGCTATTCTTTGGCCCGCCGAGTTTTTTCTGAAGAAGAAATCAAAAACAAATGGGGGAAAGAACTGCTCAAGCCGACAAAAATTTACACCGCAGTCATCCTGGAAGCCCTGAAGAAAATTAAGATCAAAGCCATGGCCCACATCACCGGTGGTGGCTTTTACGACAACATCCCCCGTGTGATTCCAGATGGCCTGCAGGTGGTCATCCGCAAGGGCACCTGGCCGGTGCTTCCGATTTTCAACGAAATCCAGCGCCGGGGCCAGGTAGCCGAGCGCGAGATGTTCCGCACCTTCAACATGGGCATCGGAATGACCTTG
>JANLGB010000330.1:0-624 GCA_024653405.1 Candidatus Saccharicenans sp. | reverse complement strand
CTTGGTGGTAAGCCCAAAGGACGTCGAACCGGCTCTGAAGCTTTTCCAGAAGCTCGGCCAGAAAGCCTATCTCATCGGTGCGCTGGCCAAAGGCCCCCACGAAGTGGTAGTAGAGTAAATCTTCCCGGGTAAGTCATAAGAATCTTCCCGGATTTTGTCGAGAAAGACAAAACAAGCGAAAAAGTTTTTTCCAGCCTATCGCCCCCGAGACGCTCCAGGTGTTAGAAATTTTAATTTTTTAATCTTAAACGGGAGTGGTGTTGGAAGGTTGTTGGGTCGGGTGTCCCAGCAGGCACAGCCTTTCCGGAAACCTGAAACCGTGAGAACAGAGCCGCAAAAGCTTCGACCCCATACCATAAATTCTGGAGCCGGAGGTTTTCGTTTTCGGCATGCTGGTTGTTATCGTGGTTGACTATCGGTAGTATCAGGCCGGGGGCCTGGAGAATTTCAGGAAAGAGATAGAGCGGTGTGCTGCCACCGATAAGCGGCAGCTTGATGAGCTCCAGGCCGGCGACTTCTTCCAGGGCTTTAATGGTGGCCTGAGCCAGGGGCTCATTCATCAGCATCCTGGCTGCCGGATATCCTTCTCCCCAACTGAGGCGAGCGATCTTTGGGAATTTGACC
>JANLGB010000032.1 GCA_024653405.1 Candidatus Saccharicenans sp. | reverse complement strand
CCCATCAGCCCGGCCGGGGAAGACACCATCCAGGTGGGCGATATCAGGATATATTGCACCGGCCCCAGAACTCATGTTGACCGGTCGGGGCAGATAGAAAACTTCAAGCTGCTCAAGGAATTTCGCCTCAACCCGCTGACCAATGAGTTCCTGCAGATCGGCATGGTCGGGCATAAGACCATTGCCGGTTTTGAGGATATTATCGAGTACATGGACATAGAAGATTGAAACTGTCCCGAAGAAAGGACCTGACATGAAGTTTGAATATACTCCACTCTTCAAGCAGGAGCGGGACCAAACCCGGTATGTAAAACTGACATCAAATTACGTCCAAGAAATTAAGTTCCGTGGCAGAAAATTCCTGGAAGTCCAGGCGGAAGCCCTGCGCCTTCTGGCCAGGCAGGCCTTTTTCCTGGTGAATTTTTACTTCAGGACCTCCCACCTGGAAAACCTGGCTTCTATCCTGGATGACCCGGAAGCCTCGGACAACGACCGGTTCGTAGCAGCGGCACTCTTGAGGAATGCTGTCATTTCAGCCGAAGGACTTCTGCCCCTATGCCAGGATACCGGAACCGCCAATATTATAGGTTATAAAGGAGAAAGGGTTCTGACGGGAGTGGATGACGCCAGGTACCTGAGCCGGGGTGTTTTCGAGGCTTACACCACCTTCAACCTCAGGGCTTCACAGAACGCCCCGCTGTCCATCCTAGAAGAAAAAAACACCGGTAATAACTTACCGGCCCAGATTGAAATTTTCAGTACACCCGGAAGCGAATACCGCTTTTACTTCGTGGCCAAGGGAGGAGGTTCTTCCAACAAAACGGCGCTTTACCAGGAAAACAAGTCGCTGCTCCGGGACGAGACAACCCTGCTGGATTTCCTGCGCGAGAAGATCAGGGCCATCGGCGTGGCCGCCTGCCCGCCATACCGGCTGGCTGTGGTTATCGGCGGCCTGTCCCCGGAAATGACCACAAAGACGGTCAAGCTGGCCAGCGCCGGCTTCCTGGACAACCTGGTCACCAGGCCCACCGGCCGGCCCCACGGCTACCGCGACCTGGAATGGGAAAAGAAAGTTCTGCAGATAGCCCGGGAAACTGGCCTGGGGGCCCAGTTCGGTGGGGTGGCCCTGGCCGTGGAAGCCAGGGTGATCAGGTTGCCCCGGCACGGGGGTTCGCTGCCGGTGGGGATCGGCCTCAGCTGCAATGCCGACCGCAACCTCATAGCCAAGATCAACCGCCACGGAATTTTTGTAGAAGCTATGGACAGAAACCCGGCCCGCTTCCTGAAAAAGATTGACCGGCTGAAGCTGGAGGAAGCTCCGGCCATAAACCTGGATGAGCCAGTAGACTCTCTGGCGGAAGAGCTGTCACGCTATCCGGTGGGCACGCGGCTCAGGTTAAGTGGAACGCTGATCGTGGCCCGGGATATGGCCCATCTCAGACTTAAAAAAATGCTGGACAGCGGGCAGCCCCTGCCGGAATATTTCAAGAAGCACCCGGTCTATTATGCCGGACCTGCCAAAGCGCCCCGGAGCTGGCCGACTGGCAGCTTCGGGCCGACCACTGCCCAGAGAATGGACAGTTACGTAGAAGAATTCATGAAGTCCGGCGCTTCCCGGGTGATGCTGGCCAAGGGCAATCGGTCCGACAGGGTGATTGAAGCCTGCCGCCGCTATAACGGATTCTATCTCGGGACCATCGGCGGGGCGGCCGCCCTGGTGGCCAGGGAATACATCATCTCCTCAGAAGTGATTGACTTTGAAGACCTGGGCATGGAAGCCGTGCGTAAAATCGTCGTCCAAAACCTCCCGGCCTTCATCATCTACGACAATCGCGGCCATAAACTTTACTAGGGGACACTTGACGGGTGTCCCCGGATTTTTCCCCGAGAGGCAGCTCTAAAAAAGGGGACACCTGACAGGTGTCCCCTCTTAGAAGGTGATTTCAAATTCGTTGCCGCCATTACGTCGGTATTCTAAGGTGCCATCCAGCTGGCCGGTCAGGTCGTTTATGATCTGGAAACCCAAGGTCCTGGATTTATGGATGTTAATCTTTTCTGAGAGGGGCGTTCCATTGTCCTTAACCACCAGATGATGGCGGCCCTCCCCGTCTTCATACAGCCTGACCGTCAGCTCCCCTTTTTTACTCCCGCGGAAGGCATGTTTCAGGGCATTGGAAACCAGCTCGTTGACGATCAGCCCACAGGGAATGGCCTGATTAACATCCAGGCCAACCTGGCCGACCTCGTTCATAAAACTAACCTGCCCCGGATTGACTTCATAGACCACAAAAAGATGGGTCACCAGCTTATCCACGTAGTCGGCAAAATCCACGCTGGCCAGGTTGCCGGACTGGTAGAGCTTCTCGTGTATCATAGCCATTGATTGGATGCGGGTCTGACTTTTTCTGAAAGCTTCCCGGGCCTTCCTGTCGGTCAGCTGGGCTGCCTGCAGCCTCAACAGGCTGGACATGACCTGCATGTTATTCTTCACCCGGTGATGAATTTCCTTGAGCATGACGTCCTTTTCCCTTAGGGCGGCTCGCAGGCTTTCCTCGGCTTTCTTTCGCTCGGTTATATCGCGGGCAATGGCCAGGATGGTCGGCTGGCCATTCATCTCGAACAAATGTGAGGAAATCTCGCAGGGAATGCGCCGGCCGTCTTTGGCCAGGAGGGTCCGCTCAAAGACCCGCTGTTTTTTTCGGCTTATCTCCAGGTTGGACTCATTGACGGCCTCTCTTTCCTCGGGCACTACCAGGTCAACCGGAGTCAACTCCATCAATTCTTCTTTTGTATAACCGGTCAGCCGGCAGGCCAGCTCGTTGGCTTCAACGAATCGGTCGAGACGCCGCTCCTTGGTTAAACGGTAAACAAAGATGGCATCGTTACCAGCATTGAACAGGAAACGGTATTTCTTCTCAGAAGCTTCCAGCTCGGCGTGAAGCTTATCTTCAAGAGTAACATCGCGGCAAATGTTGGTAATGGCCACAACCGGAGTAGAGGTCACCAGGTAGGTGGCATAAGAACCGTCTTTTCCCAGGAAGCGGAGCTTGTCGATGGTGATTTCCTGGCCGCCCTGGGTGATGCTTTTCAGATTATCAAGCGCCCGCTGGACATCTTCCGGATGGAGAATTCCCAATTCCAGAACATCCCGCCCCAACATCTCTTCCCGGCTCCGGCCGACATAATCACAAGCCGCCCTGTTAACGTCCAGCAATTTCAGGTCCAGGGTGTAAGTGAAAATGGCTTCGCCGGCAAACTCATATAGGATGCGGTATTTCTCCTCGCTGGCCCGCAGTGCTTGTTCCGCCAGTTTCTGCTCGGTAATATCGAGTACCTGGGCCATGGTTATTACCCCGCCTTTAAGACACTTGACGATGGCCGAACTGATTTCGATTCTTCTTTTTTCCCCGTCTTTCCTGACTACGTTGAATTCGTACCTGGAAGGAACTTCCTCGCCCCGCTGACGGCGAAGATAACGGTCGGCCACCAGGGTCCTGGATTCTTCATCCAGAAATTCTCGGAAATCATGTCCGAGGATTTCATCCTGTGACCGGCCCAGAAATTCACAGAGCCTCTGGTTGACATACTCAAACCTGTAATCCTGGTTGACAATCAGCACTCCGGCATGGGAGTTTTCCACCACCACCCGGAATCTTTTCTCACTTTCCTCCAGGGCCAGGCGGTCAGCCCGCTCCCTGGTCTGGTCGCGGAACACCAGCACCACACCGCTGATATTGCCCTGTTCATCACGAATGGGCGCGCCGGCGTCAGCAATGGGAATCTCCTTCCCCTCGCGGGACACCAGGAGAGTATTGTTGGCCAGTCCGATAATCACGCCTTCCTGGAGTACACGGCTGACTGGATCCTGCACCCTGGCCCTGGTTGCCTCGTTGATAATATAGAAGATTTCACCCAACGGTTTCCCCACGGCCTCTTCTTCTTTCCAGCCGGTTATTTTCTCTGCCATTGGGTTCATAACTTTAATCATTCCCTCTCTATCAGTGGTGATCACTGCATCACCGATGCTGTAGAGTATTGTGCGAAATTCTTCTTGAGTTTCCCGTCGACGTTTCTCAGCCTGGAAAAGTGACCGGAAATACAAGAGCTTTTGCCGACGGAAACCGAGGATGGCCAGACCCCCGGCCATAACTATCAGCAGCCCCAGGATGACCGTCGTCTTGGTGCTGCGATAACGAGCTTCGGCCAGAATTTCAGCCGCATCAATCTTGGTAACCAGGAACCAGGAAGATTCCGGCACCGGGCGAATGTCGGCCAGTACCTTTATGCCCCGGTAGTCATCGCCCTCAAAAACGCCGGTCTGCCCTGAGCCAGGCCTCGCTGCCAGTGGTCAGGGCAGGTCCAACACTGAGAGCGGACTGGCGACGGTGACGAAGCTCGCTGAGATACACTACCCGTTCATCTTGCTGTTTGACCAGCATGGTCTCGACTGTCTGGGTGCGGCTGGGCCAGGACTCAAGAAATGGATACAAGAATAAATTGGCATCCATCCTTAAAATCAAACCCCCCAGAACCGAGCCCTCTTTGGAGATTATCGGGGAAACGCTGTTCAAAAAGATAAGTCCCGAGGGATCCTTCTGGAGTTCTGATAAAACGGTTTCGCGCCAGTTCAGGGCTCTTTCTAGAGCCAGGATAATCTGTGGATCCAGAGCTTCCATATCTTCTTTCAAGGAAAGCATTACCCGGGAATCCCTATATACGACCAGGATGTTTTCATAACCGTAGGCCCTGCGGGCTAGCTCCAGTCTGTTTATGATATCCTGTTTCAGCTGCTGGTTATCCAGCTTCTGAAGCCACTCACCCAGAGCACTGGAAAACAGAGGGCTCTGGGAGATATTGACCGCATCACTCAATCTTTCTTGGCGCCATTGCCTTATCCCTTCCTCTTTAAGCCGGGCGATGGATATTAGGGTTTCCGATTTTTCACCACGAACGTTCTTGATTTCCTGACGGAGAAAGAAATATCCGCCGGTCAGTAGAATTATGGTCAGAAAAATGAAAGCGGCGGTCCAGAACTTCTTACCGGGGGCGCCATCAGAAGGCTTTGTTTGAAGCATGTTACCACCTCAACCAGCTTTTCCCCGCAGGCTTCAGCCTGAGTCGGGGCCACCTTCAACCGCCTCATCATCCATCACCCTCTGGTTTTGTCGTAAGGAGCTAATTATACCAGATAATCAATAAGATAAATAGGGGCCATCCTACATATTTCCTGATTTTTTTGACCCCCTCGGACAGATGGCTTCAGGCATCCTAACTCTCAAATGTTCCAGGCAGAATTATCCCTTATCTTTCTGGTGCAATTAGTAGAGAAAGGGACTAAAATAATAGATGGTTATCAGGCTGGCAGTCGGAGCAACCATGAGGCCCTATAAAAGAAAACCAATACTGAAAGCTGCCAATAGAGGTAGATTTTCTCCGATGGCTTTTTCGAACGAGTCGCGCGCCGCCTCCCATTTTATTTGCTTTTTCCTACCCCTCCCTGATTCTGGCCCAGGAAGAACCACCCCAGTTCAAACCCCAGCACGAAATTTCAGTCACCTTGAAATTAATCCAGGTCTACGTCACCGACAGCAAGGGGCAGCCTCTGACCGACCTGGAAAAAGGGGATTTTGAAGTCTATGATAACGGCCAGAAAAAAAATCTGACCGAGTTTGAGAAACACTTGCAGTCCTTTCTGCTCCCGCCGGACACCGAAAAAGCCCTGGCCGTTTCATCCCGAGAGGCGGAACCGGCCAGCAGGAAATTCTTCCTGTTTTTTGATTTTGTTTATAACAACCAGAAAGGATTACGGGCCACCCGGAAAGCCGCCCTGCATTTTCTGGATAACACCATCCAGGCCGACGATGAGGTCGGCATCATCACCTATTCCCTTGAAGGCGGCCTGGCCGTCCGCGAATACCTGTCCCGGGATCACAATAAAGTGCGCCGCTTCGTGGAGGCCATTGGTCTCAAGGACTACCAGGGGAGCGTGGAAAACCTGGAGGCCAGATACTGGCAGCAGGCAACGGAAGAAAATCCCCTGGATGTCAGCCAGCGAGGCGGGGTAGGCGCTGGCATCTGGTCCAAGCCGGAAAAAGACCCCATCATGGATTTGCCCAACGTTTCGGAAGAAATGAAAAGGGCCTTCCTGACCTCAGAAAGCCGAGTGCAGGCGTTGACCTTTCTCCGGGAGATGACCAAGCTGGCCCAGGCTCTCGGTTACCTGCCAGGTATCAAGCACCTCATCCTTTTTTCTTCGGGTATACCTTATTCACTCATCTATGGTATTCAGACCGAGGACCGATCCGGGGGCACCTGGAGGCAGGACTGGGGCCAGACCCAGCTTCAATATTACCTTGAGGATATGCAGAAAGCCATCAGCCACGCCAACCTGGTGGTCTATGCTTTCGATACCGAAGACAGCGTGGCCAGAATTAACCAGGACCTGAGGCTGACCGGCATCCTGACCCTGGGCAAGATTGCCGACTACTCGGGCGGCAAGTATTTCGGCAACATCCATAACTACACCCGGGGGCTGGAAGAGGTCCAGAAGATAACCGGCTGCTATTACGTTCTCGGTTATTATGTCGATGCCCAGTGGGATGGTCAGTATCATGAACTCAAGGTTAAGGTCAACCGGCCCAAAGCCAAGGTTTATGCCCAGAAAGGTTATTTCAACCCCAAGCCCTTCAAAGACCTGACTGCCCTGGAAAAGCAACTTCACCTGGTCGACCTGTGCCTGAGCGAAAAGCCGCTGCTGCAGGAGCCTCTGGCGCTGGAGAGCGGAAGCTTCAGCTTCTACGAGAAAGGGAAGGAGAACCTCATGCTCTGGGCCAGGCTGGTCCGGCAGGAAATAACCAAGCTCGCCGGAAACAAGCTGGAGCTGCTGTTTGTGATTTTTGACAAAGAGGATCGCCTGGCCGCCCTGGAACGCAGGAAAATCAAGCTAAGCTCGCTGCCGGAAACTGAAGCCGGGGCTGTATACTTTTCCCCGCCTTTTGAGCTGCCGGCAGGAGAATACCGCGGCCGGGTGGTGATGAGAAACCTGGATACCGGGCAATCGGCTGTCGGCTCCACCGACCTGGCCCTGGGTGGCGAGCAACCAGAAAAACTGACCCTGGGCCTGCCCGCCCTACTGACAGCCGGGCCTATTTCCGAACATGATAATAGTCCCCTTTTCTTCCCGCCGGGTTGGAATAGATATACCCTGGTCAGCCCCAGGCTTAAAGCTGGCACCGATGAATTTTATGCCGTATTGATCTGTGCTTCGACCGCGGTCGAAAGCCCGGAGCTGGAGTTCAAGAGCGTTCTGATTCAATCTAGAGAGGGTCGGGCCGAAACTATCCCCTCGGAACTGATTCCACTTTCAGGCCGTCATGAAGGCGGACAGATGACCTGCCTGGCCCGGATCAAAACCCCGCCTCTGGAGCCGGGACTTTACCACCTTTATTTCCATGTTATCGAAAAAAAGACTGGGGACAGGGCGGCCAGGAGCCTCAGCCTCCGGGTCGGTGATTGAGGGGAAATTAGTTTTCCTCAATTCAACGGTTGATACTGGCAGTTTCGACCAGCAGGTAAGCTTCTCATCCAGGTTTAGGAGTGGGGAGATATTTTCAGGTGTCTTTATCTTCTCTGCTATCGGAGTTGAGGGAAACCACTCGTTGTGCTTTATTATTAACCTTATCCCAGGCTAACCAGGCCTTTCTACCCAGCCAAAAAAATCTGAGCATATGTGTTGCTTTCCACATCAAGAAGCTCAATTTTTGATCCGATTTAGTTATTAAAAAAGAGAAGACAATTTGCCTCCGGCTTTATTTTAGGTGCTGGGTCAGATAGATTTGTGATATCTTAGAACCTCCCGGGTGGGGTTGAACATCAATTGCTCTTCTACTAAGGGAAATAACAGTTTTGGTCTTGGGCTGACTCGTCTGCCTGCCCTTAGAAATGAAAGATAAGAAGGACTTTCTACCAGAAAATCAGAAGGGGGTTGTCGCTAATGTCCTGAAGCTAGACATTTACTTGACTTGCTGATATTAAGAGCATATATTGAGATTAAGCAGGGGAAAGCTGGTTCAGGGTTGAAGCAGCGACTTCTAGCTAGCTGTTATTAAAGATAGACTGGGTTGAGGTTATGTTTGATTCCCACCACAGAAAAAGCGGCCTGGCCGGTAGAGTACTTTTTTCTATTTTAACCGCCACTTAGAAGAACGTTCTGTCAGCAAATTCTGACCTTAGACATCTCAGAGCCAGAAATCAGGTTGTTATCCCCAGTGATCTTTTGAAAGGAAAAGGCTTTCCAAGCCGCAAAAATCATGATTATCAAAAAAATCTCATTCCTCGAAGCCGGCTCACCCGGACTTCATATCTTCAGCAAGTTTCCACTACCCCGACTGGGGGCGGTCCTGCTGTCAACCATGGTCAGAGACAGAGGCTATAAAACCAGGGTCTTCGTGGAAGACGTGGCCGAGCCGGACTGGTCTTTCATAGAAAGTTCTGACCTGGTCGGTATCTCTACCATAACCTCAACTGCCGTCAGGGCCTATGCTATCGCCGACCGGATCAGAGCTCTGGGTATTCCCGTAGTCATGGGTGGTCCACACGTGACTTTCCTGGCCGAGGAGGCCCTGGACCATGCCGATTTTGTGATTCGGGGAGAGGGAGAAAATTCGCTACTGGAATTGTTAGAGCACTTAGAAAAAGGTAAACCGGCTCTGGCCGCTATTAGGGGCTTGTCCTACCGGGGAAAAGATGGGGAGAATTACCATAATCCTCAGGGCGAATTAATCCAGGACCTGGACAGCCTGCCCGAGCCGGACCTGTCCCTGGTTCACAGGTGGAAACCTTCTAATATCTACCCAATATCTACTTCTAGAGGTTGTCCTTACGGTTGCCGTTTTTGTTCAGTCATCCAGATGTTCGGCCGGAAATACCGTTTTAAGTCAATCGAAGCCACGCTCCGTGAGCTAAAGCGGGCCGCTTTGGTCTCCAGAGCCACCAAGTTCATCGTCGATGACAACTTTGCCGCCGACCCCGGCCGGACCAAAGAAATACTCAGGGGAATCCTGGCCGAAAAGATCAAGATGTGCTGGTCGACCCAGGTCAGAGTGGACGTGGCTAAGGATACTGAGCTGGTCCGGTTGCTGGCTGATTCTGGATGCCATACCCTCTACATCGGCTTTGAGTCCATCAACCCGGCCACCCTCCAGGCTTACAACAAGAAACAGGGTCTGGAAGATATAATCGCCTGCATCAGGACCCTCAAAAATTACGGCATTCATATCCACGGGATGTTCGTCCTGGGCGCTGATACCGATAACCTGGACACTATCCGGAAGACGACCGAATTTGCCAGGAAGCACGGAATAGACACGGTCCAGTTCCTGATTCTAACTCCGCTGCCTGGAACACCGCTGTTTTATGACCTGATGGAGAACCAGCGGTTGTTGCACAGGGACTGGAGCAAATATGATGCCCACCACGTGGTGCACAAACCGGCACTTCTGACTCCGCTTACCCTCCAGGTTGAGACCTTCAAAGCCATGGCTCGGTTTTATTCCTGGAAATATATCCTGAGGCACTTGGCCACGCTGCATTTTCATTATGCCGCCATCGGGCTTTTCGCCAAAACGACCATCAGAAAATTCATGGAGAGCTACGCAGCCGAGCTTCAGGCTTTACAGTCCCAGCTAACCTGACTCCCCGCAAGCCCAGAAACGGGGGACACAATACTCATTCCCCAATTTTTTTGCCAAGCAGAATAGATTTTCCAGGTCCTAATCCAGAAAGAAAAGATAACGGATGGGCCGCTTTCGACTCTTCTGGCCAGGAGCAAGATTAATTAGCAAGAAAGTTGGGCATCCCCAGCCCGAAATAAAAAGGCCGGGCAGACCTGGTAGCAATGGCAGGCAGGCCGACACCTCTCGCCTTATTACTCCGGACACCTAGCCAGTCTGGTAAAATCCATCCCATTCAAGTACGGCTATTCTTAATCTTAATTGATTCATTGATGACAATCTTTTTATGGCTCTTCAGCCAAAAGTGCGGTGAAAAAGAAATGTGGCAAGGACTCTTTGGTTATTAACAACTTAGGAAAGGAGTTAGCTTACCACAATGACCATTAAGCAGGCTCAAGCCAGGTGAATCAATCAAAAAAATCACACGAAAATACGGTAAACGAGTATTGTGTCCCCCGTTTAGAAGGGATGATACGAACTGAATGTTTCAGCCGCCACCCATCATCGGGAAGACAGCCACCACCGAGTTATCCTCCAGCCGCCTCGATTCTAAAGCCTCCGGGGGCACGACTGACCCGTTAATCATGATCACCACCTGGGGCTTGAGCCGGCCTCCGGCCAGAAGCTCCTTTTCCTGCTGCGGCGTCTCTATGACCTTCTGTAGCAGCTCAGCCAGGGTCGTGCCCTTTTCTACCGCCAGCTCCTTCTCCCTGGCGCCGAACACTTCCCTGAAATAGGCAAAAAACTTGACTTTGATTCTTACCAACAGAGTCTGTCTCCTCCACCGAACCTAATGGCCGGGAGATAAAATTCTATTTTACCCAAATCCTCCTATTAAGCCTCCAGGCCAACCTGTTTATTATATCTTACAATGACAGGAAACCGAATGCCGGCCAAGCTCAGATTAATTCAAGAAGACCGCGGACCTACTTTTCCTCGCTTTATCCGGCAGATGGCAGGGGGGAATATTCAGGATTAGCGTATTATGACTTCCAGCTCGCCGCCGGCCAAGCTTACCGGCCGGCCCTGGACCCCCAGAGCCTGCACCGAGGCTATTACCACCCGGGTTTCCCCAGCCGCTAAAGTCTCAAAGACCAGAGTGGCCAGGCTGCCCGACCTGACGCCGGTAGCCGGCGAAGGAGAGGAAAAGCCCACCACCGCTACCCCTCCGCCCGGGCTGATATTCTGCAGGAAAGAACCCCGGCCTCCCAGCTGGGCCACCAGATCGCCCCTCTGGATTTCCCTCAGCCGCAGCAGCTTGGGGTCGAAACTCAGGTTCATTGAAAGAGATGTAATATCTGCCGGGGAATTCAACTCCAGGGTGACATTGAAAGTATTCTTTACCGGAACTTCAGCCCGCCCCGGCATAAAACTGATGGTGCTCATCCCCGGGCCGGCTTCGGCCATAGCTTCTGGGGTAATTTCTTCCTCGCTGACCATGACTTCTTCCGGCACTCCGGCCTGAGCTGTGCTGAAGGCCATGGCTTCATTATCTATCCACAGCGGCTTGCCGTCTTCATCGGTGAGTGGCATCGTCCTGATAATGTGCGGGGTGATGGTCAGGATCACATCGGTCTGCTCCACCGTCCGGTCAGTGCTGGAAAACAGGTTGCCCAGGATAGGCAGGTTTTTTAGCCCGGCGATGCCCTTGAGTGACTTTCTCTCTTCGTCCCGGAGCAACCCGGCCAGCAGGTTGGTTTCTCCATCCCTAAGCCTGATTACATTTTTCACTTCGCGGGTGGAAATTATCGGGATGTCGGCAATGCCCTTGCCGCCGATCGAAGTGATTTTTATTTCCAGCTCCAGGCTGACCTCTTTTTCCTGGTGAAGGCGAGGCTTGATATTGACTTCGATGCCCACATCCTGGTAGGTGTAGGAAACAATCGGCTGCTGGCTGACGCCGCCGGCGGCGATCGGCGAAAAGGTAGTCTGGGGAATGGGTACTTTCTGCCCGACCATGTAATTGATCTGCTCGGAGTCCACTCCCCGCAACCTGGGCTGGGCAATGATCTTAGTGTCAGTATCGGTTTCCAGGAATTGCAGCAGCACCGAGGGCAGGGTGATCTGGTAATTTCCAGCCAGGGAGAAATCTATGCCTTCTAGTGGTAGCCAGCCGCTTTCGGGCAGTTCGGCCCCGGTGTACCTGAGGCCAGCATAACTCTGACCGAATTGCGTCCCCAGGGTCTGCAGTTTCTGCCTGGAAACCTCCATGATTTCCAGGTCAATCACCACCTCGCCCTTGGGCTTGTCCCAGCTGCGGAGCATCTTCTCGGCCAGGGCCACAATCCGCGGGTTGTCCCTTATGGTTATGGAGTTGCGGTTTTTATCCACGATGATGGTTGGAGCTTTATACTGCGTTCTCAAAATAGAGACCAGCGAGTTCTGGACATCCTGGGCGTTCAGGTTGGAAAGATAGATGGTCTTGATGGCATTGATTTCATATTGATTGCGCTTCTGGGGATTGTCCGGAACGATGATGACCGTTTTTTCGTCGATAATCCGGTAAAAAGCCCGGCCGCTCAGGCAGAGCGAATTAAGACCCTGCTCCAGGGTCATGTCGGTCAGGTCGATGCTGACCGGGAGGTCGCGGAACTGCTCATCAAACAGAAAATTGATGCCAGTGAACCGGCCGACAGCCTGGAAAATTGCTTTGAGGGAAGCGTCGGTAAATCTCAGCTTGAGCTTCTCGGCCGGAGCTTTCAATTTGACCGGCTGCTCGATTACAATTTCCCGCCTTTTCTCCTCAACTGGTGGTTTCAAGCCGGCCACCTTCCGGTACTCCTCCAGGATCAGCCGGTTGCTGGGGTCGTAAGACAGGGCTTTCTTGTAGGCATTGAGGGCTTCATCTTTTTGGCCCTCGCTGAGAAGTTGCCTGGCCTTTTCCACCGAGCTGATGGCCGCCGCGGCCTTGGCCCGGAACAGGGCCAGGCGGTAAACCGTTTCCTTGGGGTTTTGAATCAAGGCCTGCTCGTAATACTTGATGGCCTCATCATAATCCTTGTTCATTTCGGCCTGGTTGCCCTGCTTGTAAGCGGGGCTGAAAGACACGCAGGCCAGGCTGCTCCCCAGAAGCAGGACCAGACCCAACCACCTTATCTTGGCCCAAACCATCTTTTTCATCCTATCTCTCCTTTACCCGGACCTTCCTGGAATTGCCCTGGTCATCCTGGAAAATGACCTCATCGGCGGATATTTTTGTCAGCCTGATGCCGGGAATTAACTCCTCCCCTTCGGCCAGGGTAATGGCCTGGCCGTCAACCAGAATCAGGGCTATCTTTTTATTGCCCGAAGTCACCAGACCAGAGCAACTGAGACTCAGTTTTTCCAGGATGGAGACAGGCTTTGGCGGGCGGTTGTCGGTTTCTGAAGGCACCGCCCTTGGTACTGCCATTCTCGGCCCCCCGGCCGGGACCGGTCGGAATGGATCCCGTTTGACACTGGCCATTTCCGGTTTCAATCTCGTCAACAGCTCTTTCTTGATGAATGAGCTCACAGCCCTGGCTTCTGCTGCAGATTTATTGGCCTGCGGACCGGGAGCCATGGCTTTAGCGGCCACCGGAATAAAAAGCAGGATAACCAGAAAACCGGCCAGCAGCCGCCGGCTCGTAGCCCTCTCGATTGGAATTCTATTTCTCTTTTTCATGGTAATAGCCGGACAGGGTGATTCTCAGGTCCAGGGCCCCTGAAGCATTATCAATCTTCTGGAAATTAATCTGATCGATAACGAGCAGCCGGGGCCAGGTCTCCACCCGGTACAGGAACCTCTTGAAGGACGGGTAAGAAAACCTCAGGGCAAAGGACGCCGCCAGCCTCCGGAATTGCTTTTTTCCGGTATCATCATACTGATAACTAATGGCCGGCACTGGCAAGCCGGCTTGCTTAAACAGGTCTCTCAGGTCCTGGCGGAAAGTTTCCTGGCCTCCGCTCCCGGAGTAAAAAGCAGTGGTTTCCATCTCCTCCAGGTCCTTACGGGTTTCCTGCCAGCTCTGGAATTCTATCCTGGCCTGTTCCTTCTGAGCGCCGATTTTTTCCAGTTCAGCTGTCAGCCGCCTGGCTTCAGCCCTGAGGCCATCAAGCCGGTAACTCCAGAAGAAAAGAGAGGCGATGACCAGCAGCAGGGCCACGGCCAGGGCCAGGCTTAGTCCTGACAGCCGTTTCCTTTCTTCTGGATTTAAGAATTCACTCCAGGCTGACATCTTTTAACACCATCTCCACCTGAAATTTATTGTTCTGATAATTTTCATTGAGCACCCTGATCTCGCTGAAATTCTGAAGCTGCAGGTTTTTGATGAGCAGGCCCAGTTCTTCCCGGCTGCCCAGGGCTACCCTCAGCTTGAATTCCCGGCTGGCTACGGAAGTGGGTGGATTCAAGGCCAGCAGGTAGCTTCCTGGCGGCAGTCCAGCTTCCATCCGGTTGAAAAAGATGACCCAGGAAAAAGCCCTCCGGTCGAGGAGACTGTTTATCTCGTCCACAGGTTCGCGGTAAAGACGCCGCAGGTTTTCCACTTCCCGGCTCAGCTGGCGGGTCTCGGAAGCCAGACTGGCTTTTTTCTCCTTGAGGACCTGGTTAGACTGCCTCAGGCCGTGGAACCGGGTCAGACCATTCAGGTTTAATAGTACCAGCCCGGCCACCGCTGCCAGCAGTCCCAGGCTGAGTCCGACGAGCAGCCAGCGATAAAGTCGACGGTTGCGCCGGGGGGCGCGAGCCAGGTTGAGGATCAGGCTCCAGCCGTTCCGGTTGTGTCTCCCGGACATCATTGCCCTCCGACTAGCGGCGCCAGAAACTGTTTCTCGCTCATCACCTCTTTTATTTCCAGGCCGAGCAACTTTTCCATTTCAGTCATCAGCCAGACCGGGTTTTCCAGGTTCGACCTGAGATAGACCGTGGCCAGCTTCTTCCTGGTCTTATCTTCGATGAAATGCACTGTGTTTTCAGTTTCTTTCAGGATGGTCGTCCGGCTGGTCTCGTTATCCGGCCAGAGTTGTTTCTGCCGGTAAAGGTAGGGGAGGCCATCCAGGACGCCGATCAGGCTGAGATAATCAAGGTCGGCATCCACCAGCAAAAAATCTCCGTCCAGGAGTCCGCTCCTGGCAATCAGGTTCAGGACCGAAAGCGAGGGAATGGTCAGCTTTCCCGGTTTCAATTTATGGTCATTGAATAGGGCTTCATATTCGCCAGCCACTTCTT
>JANLGB010000329.1 GCA_024653405.1 Candidatus Saccharicenans sp. | reverse complement strand
ATAGGTCTGGACGGCAGACTTATAATCGCCGAGCTTTTCAAAGCAACGGGCCAGGCCGTAATAGTTGCTAAAGATTTCAACCCAGTAATCTTCTTTTATGGCTAAAGCCAAAGAACGGGTGTATAGTTCTTTAGCCCGGATGACGTTATTCTCTCTAAGGCTCAGGGTGGCCAGGTTGTTGATGGAAGCGATAATGACCTTGTTATCCTGGAGCTGTTCTCCAAGCCGCCAGGCTTGCAGGCATAAATCCCTGGCTCTTTCCCGGTCAACTTCAAGAAGAACATAACCCAGGTTATTCAGCATCCTGGCTTCCAGGTCCCTCCTTCCCGCTTGCCGGCTCAGTTCCAGGGCCGTGGACAGCAACTCCTGGGGACGCCCCCCGCCGGTAAGGCCATCACTTGCCTCTTCCTTCTTGTGAATGGAAAGAGCCAGCTCCGATAGAAGATAAATGGTGATGGCCAGGTCCTCTCCCTTCTGATAGAATTCCAGGGCCCTCTCTAAATAATGCTCGGACAGGTCATACAGTCCTAATTGATAACTGTTGACAGCCAGATTCAACAGAACAACCGGCCCCTTATGTAGCAAATTTTCTTTTTCAGCCAGAACCAGGGCCCGGTCAAAATAATTATAGCTTCTTAAAACTTCTCTCTTGTGAAAATGATAATTCCCAATATTTATCAGAGCTCTAAACACCTCAAAATAATTCTTGAGACGCTCTGCTATTATTAACACCTCATTATTACAATTATAATAATCATAAAGCTTATTCTGATAATAATAAGTATAAGAAAGCTGAAATAAACATTTATACTTAAATTCATCCATTTCTTTTTTATTAGCTAATTCTATAGCAATCCTAAAGGCGGACTCTGATTCTTTATACTTCTTTTCTTCCTTTTTATTTTTGCCTTCGCGATAAAGCTTGATTATTTTCAGGGCGGTGCTGGCATAATCCCGTAGGTTCTCATCTTTCAGTTCTTCAACCAGTGCCCTAACATAGATGAAGGCGTTCTCAGCCCGGCTGACCTCGCCCAGGTTCCAGTAATCCAGGGCCATGTTCAACCAACAGTTGGCCCTGTAGCCGGCGTCCAAATGGGTATTAGTTCCGTTAATTTCTTTTTCCAGAATGGCCAGCGATTCCTCGTAGCGTCCCTGCTGGCGGAGCCAGACCGCTTTTTCCAGACTGTTGCCGTTAAAGGACTGGGCTTCGGCTAACAAAGGCCCGGATACGGCCAGATACAGGAAGAAAAGAGCAGCAGAAACCGAGAATACCCGGCAACAGCAAAGCCTCGACCTTCCTTCCATCGATTGTTTCAAATTTTATTATTATTTTTACAAGGGTGAGTCAATTATTTTCTGGAAATGCATATCCTTCCGGACATATAATAATTTTTAATCCAACAAAGGAGCTTTGCGATGAATAAGACGCCTGCCGGATTGATTTTTCTCACCTCTTTCCTGCTCTTTTCATTTTTTCTGGCCACAACCCCAGCGGTTGCCCAGGAACAGCAGCTCAGGCCGGCCCTCCTGGAACAGCCGATGCCCGATTTCGCCCTGCCCTCGTACCAGGGGCCTGAGGTCCGAATTTCC
>JANLGB010000328.1 GCA_024653405.1 Candidatus Saccharicenans sp. | reverse complement strand
ATTCCGATTCCCTGAAGGGCGAATGCCTTTACTTTGAAATCCGCCACAAGGCCCGGCCGGTCGATCCCTTGCAATGGTTGAAGAGAAGATGATAGAATCAAATGGATTTCAACTGAATATATCTGATTATCAGGATTAGACTGGGAAACAATATGAAATTTAACAAGCTTAATGTTTACCTTCTGGTCATCATCCTGTTGCTGGCCAGCCTGCTGCTCCTGGACAAGCGTTTTCTGCCGGCCAAGAGTCCGCTTCCCCAGTTCAGCCCCAGCAATGCCGACCTGCTGAGCACGGTGATGAATCACATCAAGACCGATTACCTGGAAGAACCCAACCCGGCTAGGATCACCGAAGGCGCCTATCGCGGCTTGATAAATTCCCTGGACCCGCTAAGCGCCTACCTGGACAAGGACCTGGCTTCAAAGTACCTGAGCCGAAAGACTCCGGTGAAGGGCACCGGCCTGATTATCTTCAAAAAATACGGGGTCTTTCCCATGGTGGTTGCGGTCAGGGAAAACTCCCCGGCAGCTGGGGCCGGCCTGAAAGTCGGCGACAATATCAGCGCTATAAACGACCGGAACACCATGAACCTCAGCCTGCTCGAGACCACTCTGCTCCTGGAAGCCGAGCCGGGCTCCAACGGTCAAACGCCCGTACGGCTCAGGGTTCTTCGGGGAAGCGAAACCCTGGAGATTGAAGTCAACCGAGATTTCGTGTTCAGGGACAGCCTTAAATTCAGCGCCGGCCCGTCCGGACTGGTGGTGTTGCGCCCGACCTCAATTTACCAGGGGCTGGCGGCTGAAATCAGCAAGACTCTCAAGGCCCGGCTAAAAAAAAGGCCGGTTCCAAGCGCGGCGGTGCTCGACCTGCGCGATTGCTGGGGAGGAGATTACGAGGAGGCCCGAAAGCTGGTTAACCTTTTTATCAAGGTGGAGGAAGCAGCCAGCCTTGAAAGCCGCGGTCAGAAACAGGCCATCGCCTGTCCCGATTCGCCAGAATTTCCGAATCTCAAACTCTTCATCTGGGTCAACCAGGCCACCTGCGGCCCGGCCGAACTGGTGGCCGGCGTCCTCAAGGATTTAAGCCGGGCCCGGACCGTGGGCCTGGAAACGCCGGGACTGGCCGGAATCCAGGAATCCTTTCCGCTTTCTGACGGCAGCCTGGTAGTTCTGACCACGGCTGTTTTTTCCTTGAAATCCGGAACAAAGCTCTGGGATAATAGCCTGCCCCTGGACGTTAAGCTGCCCTATTCTGAGTCAATGGACAAACTCTACCAGGACAAGACCCTGAGCCTTCTAACTGCCAAAAATTAATGTACCCGGCAAAAAAGAACAGGATTAAAACCCCAGCTGGGTTAAGGTCCCATCTGGCAGCGTTATCGGCCATCCTGACTTTCCTGGCCCTGCTATCTGCCGTCTGGCTTGACCGCCTGAATTTTCAGCAGCAGAAAGTTTACTATCTTCCGTGGAGGTCTCCGTCCCAGAGTTTAACAGCTTCCTTAACCCCGGCCCCATTCTCGCTATCCGAATTCCTGCGCCAGCATCTTTCTCAGCTTGGCCTGTCTCCCGAAGCCATCACAGAAGAAAAGACGG
>JANLGB010000327.1 GCA_024653405.1 Candidatus Saccharicenans sp. | reverse complement strand
GGATCAAATCCATGACTTCTTCTGGGCTGAGACCGGATTCAACCATGGTCCTGGCCGCTCCAATCAGCATGCTGCTGATGGCGGCCAGGGCCTGTTCCCGGCTCAGTCCGAATTCTTCGCCCAGCCTGACCAGCTCGTAAAACAGGAACCAGAGATAACTCGGACCCATGGCTGAGATGCTGGCATAAGTTTCGATCAGCTCGTCCTTGACTTCGGGCACCTGTCCCAGCACGGCCATCTGGCTGAGGAACAGGTTCTTGTCGTCCGGCGATAAGCCGGGTCCGAAACTGGCCGGGTTGTAACCGGCATTTATATAAGAGGTGGCCAGGGGGTTCAGCCTCACCAGCCGGTCAAACCCGCCCAGAGCTTCACTCAACCGGCTCAGGCTGGATTTGGGAACGAAGGAACAGATAACCATCTCCGGTTGGAGAATCTTTTTAAGTTCGCCCAGAACTTCAGGCAGGACCGGAGTATGAACGGCCAGGAAGACTATCTCCGACCCGGCCAGGTCTTCCACTTTGTTCACCAGCTGAACTTCCGGAAACATGGTTTTAAGCTTTTCAGCCTGATCTGGCTTAATCTCTGTTACCCTGACCTCGGGCGGCAGGGCTATCTTTCTTTTCCAGCCGTTAAGTATGATCCTGGTGATTCGCCCGCCACCGATAAAGCCCACTCTTTTATAAAACATTTCCACCCTCCTTTATTGCCCTTGTTAAATTACTGGCTGAAAATTCTTTTGGCCCGCTTTTTAACCGGCGACCGGCTAATAGGAACGGGTTCTTAAAAACCTGGAGTAATCTGGAACTATTGAAATTTTCCAACGTACCCATCACCCGTTTTGGCCGGGCTAAATGTCTTCCATAAATTATATACCAAATTGCCGGCTGCCTTGACAACCTGATTTCATCTCTTTAATGACCATGGCTTCGGTCTTGACCGGTCAGTTCTGGACATCAAGGACTCAGTCATATGGGACGGGCTATCTTTTAGGCGATAGACAAGCCTTCAGGATTTTGATGATGATGCCATAGCAGAACAAAAAATCGAGCTTGGCCAATCCCAGATACATTCTCTACTTCAGCTCGAGTTAAAAACCCCTAGCGATAGCCATGAAAGAGATTTTTGACTTGCTCATAGGTAAAACGTTTGTGTAGGTGATCCATTACATTCCTCCTGGTTGAGGAATGTACCCAAGACTGTCTACTTTTCAAGCTTAAAGTGTCTATTTTTCAACTTTAAATAACAACCAGACCGCCCTATTGACAGACGGGCCATATTAATGTGTGAATAGATGTTCATATATTAAGCTTGGCTTTGATGGTTAGCTGACCCGTTAACGATAGATAGTTCTTAATAATCAAAGCCTGCCCGATTAAGCTAAATTAAACTGAATCATGCAGTATTCGTTACTTTTGTCTTGAATAAATTCAACCTGGCCAGCGGGGTCAAGGCTCAGGTGTCTTTCTGGGAATCAGCCAGAACAGTCTTCATTTACCTGGGGATTCCTTTTATAGCTGGTCTGATTTCTCATTTCGGGTTGATCAAACTTAAGGGTCGGGAATGGTTTGACAAGGTCTTTGTGCCGAGGATCAGTCCCCTGACTATTGG
>JANLGB010000326.1 GCA_024653405.1 Candidatus Saccharicenans sp. | reverse complement strand
TAAGGACGGTGCTGGTGCTCCGGGAAATTGAGGGCTTCAGCTACGAAGAAATTGCCCAAAAAATGAAACTCCCCCTAGGTACAGTAAAAAGTCGGGTCAACCGGGGCCGGATTCAGATCGCTCAGGCTATCTTGGAAAAAAGCGGAGGCCAGATATGAATTGCCGGCAAGCCCGTCTTCTTTTCTCAGCTTATCTGGAAGCGGAGCTCCAGCCCGAAGCCAGGGCTGAATTCGAAGCCCATTTGAAAACCTGCCCCGACTGCTCCAGGTTGCTAGAAGCCACCAGGGCCCTGGAGCCGGAATGGTCCAGGCTGCCCGAACTGGAACCACCGGCCGGACTGCTCCAGCAACTCTACCTTATCCCGGAGACTGCCGCCGCTAAAAAGGCCGACCAGAAGTCAAGATTTTCAGGCTGGAAATTCTGGCTGAGCCCGGCTTTCCAGCCGGCCTTGGCCTCCCTGACAGTCGTCCTGGTGGTATTTTCCTTGCTGTCATTCACCACTCCCGGTCGCAGCCTGAAGAAAGCAGCTGCCTTGGAGCTGCGACGCACCTACAGCCTGGCCCAGAAGACTCTGGTCAAAGCCGGGGTCCTGAAAGATAAACTCGATGGTTACCGTGAAAATTTTATGGCTTCTCTGGAAGCTATGAACATTAAACAAGACAAAAAATAAATGGAGGTTTAAGTTGGAAGAAAAAATTAAGATCGAAACCAAACCCGCCAAGTCTCCGGTGCTGGCCGGCATCTTTTCGGCCATTTTCCCTGGCACCGGAGCCATTTACAACGGCAGTTACCTCAAAGGCATCATGTACATCATCATTTTTGCCGGGCTGGTAACCATCCAGCCCCGGGGTGGACAGCCATTTGTGGGACTGCTGCTGGCCGGCTTTTACTTCTTCCAGATCATAGATGCGGTCAACGAAGCCCGAAGGCTGTCGGCCGCAGCCGCCGCCCCGGCTGAAGGAACCCCGGGGGCCAAACTTGCGGTCGAAGCTGAACTGGATATCGCCCGGCCATCAGGTTCCATCTCCTGGGGAATAATCCTGATCCTGCTGGGCGGCCTGTTCCTGCTGGCCAACTACGAGGTCATAAGCTACGATGCCCTGATCGATTACTGGCCCCTGGCCCTGATTGGCCTGGGCCTGAAACTGCTGGCCGATTATTTTTACGGGAAAAGATCGAGTAAGAAACCATAAGGAGGAAAACCATGTCCAAAAAGCATAGAGACAACTTAATCTGGGGTCTGATCCTGGTAATCCTTGGTGTTATCTTCCTGCTGGAAAACATCGGCTATGATGCCTGGAGAGCCATTTTCAAACTCTGGCCGCTCATCCTTATCTTCTGGGGCGCCTCCAAGTTGTATTACGGAATCAAAGCCAGAAGCCAGGTCAAAAAATCAGGGGCCAGCGTAGCCGAAGTGGAGATTTTGCCCGGGGATAAAAAAGATGAGAGCTAAGGAAGTCCTGCTCCTGATCCTGATCGTAGTCCTGGGGGTCGGTCTTCACTACCTGGATAACCTGAAGCTCAAGATAGATGACTGGAACCTGGAATTTCCCTTCAGGGGCGAATCCTACCTTTTTGAGGAACAGTTGACCGAGCTCCCGGCTGAGATTCTGGAAAT
>JANLGB010000325.1 GCA_024653405.1 Candidatus Saccharicenans sp. | reverse complement strand
TTCCCGGGCGCTGGGCTCGATTACCAGCCCGGCCCTATCCTGTGCGATTTCATAGCAATTGGCCACGTTCTTAGAAATAATGACAGGCAGGGAAGCGGCCATGGCCTCGGTCAGGGCCAGGCTCACCCCTTCCACCAGGCTTGGCATCACCATCAGGTCGGCCGCCGAATAGAAAGCCGGTGTCTGCCAGTGATCGACCAGCCCGGTCCAGACCAGACAGCTGGACAGGTTTAACTGGCCAGCCAGTGTTCTTAATTTCTGGACATAGTTCATCTGGTCAACGGGCCCAACGATCATCAGGAAAACATCCGGTCTCTGGCGGCGCAGGGCAGGCAGGGCCCTGATAACCAGGTCAAGATTTTTTTTGGGATGGACCCGGCCCAGGAATAGAATTACCAGGGCCCCGTCAGGGATATTGAACCGGGTCCTGACCTCTGCCCTCAGCTTTTCGTCCCGTTCGTATCTATCCACATAAATACCGTTGGGAACGATAAAGCTGGGCGAGGAAAAGCAGAAGGTTCTGGAGTCTTCCCTTTCTTTCTGACTGAGAAAATGGACAGCCGGAGCGTTCCTTATCACTTTTCGGCCCCATAACTTCCAGTAAATTTTTTTGGCCGGAGTGGCTCCCACACCGTGAAAGGAGGCAACCATGAGGCTGGAATGCGGAGTAATGATATAAGGAACCCCACTTTCCAGGCAGACGTCAGAAGCGGCATAGCACAGGTATTGCCAGAGGCCGGCCAGGTGGACCAGGTCAAAAGTCTTAACTGTTTCCTTTAATTTGGCCAGCAGGCTTCTGGAATAAAAGGCTCTTCTTCTACCCAGTTCAAAGGGAAAATACCAGACTTCAATGTCCCTCAGGTTAACTGGTTGTCCGACAGGCACCTTCAGCTGACCGCCCAGCCCGTCGCAGCGGGTGGTGTAAACGGTCACCCGGTGTCCCAGACTGGCCAGCTCTGAACAGAGGTTACTGTGGGCGGTGGTGGTTCCACCGACGGCCCAGGCCGGCTCGAAAGCGGGCAGAAGGTGCAATATTCTCATGGATTAATAGTATAGGTTTTTATCTTAGTTCCCATTATCTCAATAGAGAATCGCTGAATTCAAACATGATCCGGTCCCTTAGCCTCAGCGGAACCCTGGTTCTTCTTTTTATTAATTTCCCGCTCAGACAGCTTGAGCTTTTGCCTGCTGCCCAGCATCAGGATGACGGTTACCAGAGCATAAACCACCTTGCGGGCTCTCCTGACCAGGCCGATACTCAGGCCGATAGCGGCGGGATAACCGACGGTGGTGGCGGCCAGGAGGCTGGCTCCCTCGGCTGCTCCCCATTGCCCGGGAATCAGGAAAAAAGCGGTGTTGGCAATCACCACGAAAACTGACATGAACAGCATCTTGACCAGAGGAGCAGACCAGCCCAGGGCTCTGACAATCACATAGACTTCAAAGACTCCCAGCCAGCGGGAAGCGAAATGCATGAGGAAAGCGGCTGCTAACTTGAGCCTGGAATGGCGGAAAAGGGTGCGCATGTTGCGGTCAAACTGCCTCAGGATTTCCTCCTTTTCCAGGAACCATTGCCGGCTGCGTGGGAAAATTCTGGCCAGCTTGTTCAGGATTCCGTAAACACCCTTGAGC
>JANLGB010000324.1 GCA_024653405.1 Candidatus Saccharicenans sp. | reverse complement strand
ACCTGACCATTGCCTGCGGCCATCTCTTCCTGCCCCCCAACTGGTTCCTGCTGCTGGCGGGAAAAAACTTTTTCAGCTGATTTTTTATTTTTCCTTCAATCTCAATAGTATATTCCCGGGTTGCCTTCTCCAACTAAAAGCAGGAAAAGCCAAGGAGGTGATGATTAAATTACAATTATAAAGATAAGCTTGAAACTTCTCCTTAGCAGTTCTGGCGGCCGCCCCGCTTCAAGCCCGGTGTGGTGCCACCTCCAAATTGCCTTCGGTCCGTTTTTATTAAGCTCAAGATTGGACTGGCTAAAAAAAATTTAAGCGACAGTTGTTGTCCATTAAGTCTAAGCCCCAGGCCAGTATTTAATTTGTTCTTTTGGGCACTTATTCAGTCGGTAGAGATTTCGACCACAGTCCTGGCCAGAGCTACCTTCAAAAAGTTTATGGTTGAAGCTTCTTAAGAATTCTATCTATTTAATTTTAATTAAAATCTTTGTCCGGCTGCTCCCGATTTCGGGCTCGATTAGCCTGGCCGATATTTTTTATCAGCGGCAGTAGAATTCTATCATCTGACGGACGGCTTCCTGACAGACCGGGCAATAAGGTTTCTTGCCCTTGGTGAACATGATGCAGTCAACCGCCGGACGGTAGAGCCCGGTGGAGGCATAGCCGGCGCCTTCATAAACCCCGACTTTCCCAGCATACCGGCTGCGGGCCAGAAATTCATCCACCTTCCTGGCTTGCTCCAGCGACAACCTTTCGCTTTCTTGTTCCAGCCTGGCAATTTCCTCCCGCGGGGCGCCTTCCCTTTTCATCCTGGCGATCTTCTCGTTAACTTCCTGCCTGATCTTCTGGTAGGCCAGGTCCATCCGGTCAAATTCTTCCTTCTCCCAAGGCGTGGGCACAGGCAGACCCGGGGCCACCAGGTTTTTCCACTTCAGCCTGGCCGGGTCCAGCAGGGCGGTGAGGTTGGGCTCAACCGGTTCCACTCCTCGCGGATAGAATTCGTTATAGGCCACCTGGGAAGTGTAGTATTCATCGGCCAGCCCGGTAAAAGAATGGCCGAATTCGTGGAGCATCAGGTATTCATACCACTGGTTGTCGGTGGTGAAGGTGCAGTACAGGTTGTAAATTCCACCGCCGCCGTAGCGGTTGTGGTTGACCATGATCAGCAGGGCATCGTAGGGAACTGCGGCCGCTACGTCCCGCAGGCGGCGGTTGTCCTCGCTGAGCAGGTAGCGTTCCGAACCGAAAGAATCAAAAGTGCAGTTGAGGGCAGTTTGCTTGAACTGGCCGTAAGAAGGTTCATCGCAGCCACTTTCGGCCGAGGGCTTGAAGACTCCGTAGATATTGAATCTATCTTTAAGGCTCTGGTAAGGATCCTGGCTGAAGAAAACCTGGACAAACCGATCCAGGTCCTGGCGGAGCTTGGCTTCTTCTTCGGCCGTGTAACCCTCGGCCAGGAAGGCCAGGTCCACTTTTTCATGGGGAGGGCCGTTCTTGACCAGCTCCAGGACCTTGACTCCCGGCTCCAGCTTTTCCCTGACTATGAAAATGGAAGCCGGGTCTATTTCCTCAGAAAAGATTTTATGGAAATTATTTTCTCGGTCTCGGGCTTCCAGGGTAAAAATGATTTTGTTCTTGGA
>JANLGB010000323.1 GCA_024653405.1 Candidatus Saccharicenans sp. | reverse complement strand
GCAGAGTTCTCAAGAACTGGCTTAACGGGTATGACAGCAGATACCCGATTCGGCCGATCAGATCCATTTTAGAATTCAGCTTGATAATCTCGCTGAACATTTCCGGCGCCAGGTAGTGGCCTTCCACCACCCCGGCCTTAATTTCCAGCACCTTGCCCCGGTCGGAAAAATCCTGGAGCAGCTTGGCCAGGGCGATGGGGTCGCTGTCGGTGAAAGCCAGGGCGTTATTTTTCTGGAAATAGGGTTTGAGTTCCGGGAAGCGTTGGCCGATGGCTTTCAGGGCCAGCCGGTTCTTGACCACCTTCAACCGGAAATTGTTCCGCTTCAGTAGTTTCCTGAGTTCCACCATTTTCCAGACCGGCATCTGCTTGTAGTCAACCAGATACCAGGTATGGTTCTGCTGGAGCGATTCTTCCAGTTCCTTGACGATTCTGAATTTGGTCTCTTTTTTCACCGTCAGACTCCTATTGCTCTAAGACTTCTTCCGAAAGCTTGAAGGGCGGGCCCATGGTCGAGGACACGAACATCGACCTGATATACTTGCCCTTGGCTGCCGGGGGCTTGGCCTGCACCACAGCCTGGATGAAAGCCTTGATATTATCGACCAGTTTGTCTTCGGGGAAGGACACCTTGCCCACGGCCGCGTGGACGATTCCAGTCTTGTCCACCCTGAATTCCACCTTGCCGGCCTTTGTTTCCTCGATAGCTTTCTTGACGTCAAAGGTCACGGTGCCGGCCTTGGGGTTAGGCATCAGCCCCTTGGTTCCCAGGATTCGGCCCAGTTTGCCCACGCTTCTCATCATATCCGGGGTGGCAATGACCACGTCAAAATCAATCCAGCCGCCAGCAATTTTTTCGATGATATCATCTCCGCCCACATAATCGGCTCCGGCTTCCTCGGCTTCTTTAACCTTCTCCCCGGAAGCGATGACACAGATTTTCTTGGTCTTGCCGGTACCGTGGGGCAGAACCACTGTTCCCCTCACCATCTGGTCAGAATACTTTGGATTGACCCCGAGACGAAGAGCTACGTCCACCGATTCATCAAACTTGGCGAACTTGACCTCTTTCAGCAGACGAACGGCTTCTTCAATGGTATATTCTTTCGTCTCTTCCTTAAGAGCTCTGGCTTTTAAGTAATTTTTACCGCGTTTACTCACTGACGATCTCCAATCCCATGTTTTTGGCTGTTCCCTCAATGGAGCGGATGGCTGCCTCCAGGTCGTCGGTGTTCAGGTCTGGAAGCTTGATCCGGGCTATTTCCTCGATTTGTTTTCTGGTGACCTTGCCCACCTTATCTTTATTGGGGGCGCTGGAGCCCTTGGCAATCCCGGCCGCCTTTTTTAACAAGAACGAAGCCGGCGGAGTCTTGATAACGAAATTAAAACTGCGGTCCTTATAAACGGTGACCACCACCGGAACGATGGTTTCCTCCTCCAGGTTCTTGGTGCGGTCGTTGAACTGCCGGACAAAATCCATCAGGTTAACGCCGTGGGGAGCCAGGGCCGGGCCTACCGGCGGAGCCGGGCTGGCCTGTCCGGCCACTATCTGCAATTTAACTTTGGCCACAACTTCCTTAGACATTGCTTCCTCCTAGATTTTTTCCACCTGCAGGAACTCCAGTTCCACCGGAGTGGAGCGGCCGAAGATTGTCACCATGACCTTA
>JANLGB010000322.1 GCA_024653405.1 Candidatus Saccharicenans sp. | reverse complement strand
TTTTAATGATAGAAAACAAAAACTATCAAACTCTTTCTTTAGAGAGCTACCATGCTTGATCAAAACCATAATATCTACCGCGAGAGGGTCGATTTCTCCAAGATCAAAACGGTCTTTGCTCTGCCCGACCTTCTCGAAATTCAGCGAAAATCTTACGACGAATTCCTGCAGATGGACCTGCTGCCCGAGGAAAGACAAGATGTCGGGCTGCAGGCCGCCTTCAAGGATGTCTTTCCCATCACCGATTTCAAGGAAACGACCGAGCTGCAATTCATCAGCTATACCATCGGCGACTGGGAATGTAAATGCGGCCGGCTGAAGGGGGTGGAGAATTCCCGCCCGCGCTGCCAGTCCTGCGGCGCCCTGCTGCCGTCCGAGGTAGCTCTTCAGGACAAGAAAGTCTGCCCCTATTGCGGCGAGCACAAAAAGATTGAGATGCCGCTCTGCGATTACTGCGGCGACCGGGTCAGGCTGAAAATCAAGTACAGTCCCCTGGAGTGCATCCAGAAGGGTTATACCTACGAGGCGCCTTTGAAGCTCAAGGTCCAGCTGGTATCTTGGGAAAAAGACCCGGCCACCAAGACCCGCCGCCTGAAGCACATCAAGCAACAGGAAGTTTATTTCGGCAACATCCCCCTGATGACGGACAAGGGCACCTTTATCTTCAACGGGGTCGAGCGGGTGGTGGTCAGCCAGCTGCAGCGCTCGCCCGGGGTCTTTTTCCGCCCCGGTGAAATCAAGGGCCAGTTCATTGCCAAGATCATACCCTACCGCGGGGCCTGGGTGGAGTTCGAGAACGACACCAAGAACATCCTGTGGGTGAGGCTGGACCGCAAGAAAAAATTCCTGGTCACGGTTTTTCTGAGAGCCATGGGTTTCGGTTCGGATGAAGAGATCATCCGACTGTTTTTTAAGTCCTACCAATTGCATCCTGAAGACGGGAAGCTGTACTGGAAAGTTAACGATAGCCTGGTCAACAAGGTGCTGCGGGAAGATGTTTACAGTCCGGAAAATCCCAGAACGCCGGTGGCTAAGGCCGGGACCAAGCTCGACCAGGAATTGATCCGCAAGCTGCAGGAGAAAAATGTTACCAGGATTAAAGCCATCCGCCAGGACCTTCACGGGGCCTGCTCGCTGGTGACGGTCAGGGGCAAGGTCAAAGCCGGGGAAGAGCTGACGCCCGAGCAGCTGGAAATCCTGACCAACCGCGGGGAACCGTTTGAGGTCTTCTTCCCGGGAGAAGACGAAGCGGCCCAGATGATTCTAAACACCCTGAAGAAAGACCTGAAGAAGGATCAACAACAGGCCCTGAGCGAAATTTACAAGAAGTTGAGACCGGGAGAACCCCATACCGAAGAGAGTACCCGGGCTCTTTTTGAAAATATGTTTTTCAACCCGCAGAAATTCAACTTTTCCCGAATTGGCCGCCTGAAATTCGACATCAAACTCGGCCTGGATAGCGGGCGCCAGGATGTGCTGCTGGAGACCGAGAAGAAATCTGGCCCGGAAGACCTGAAGGACCGTATCCTGGACAAGGAAGATTACGTCCAGGTGCTCAAGTACCTGCTGAAGCTCAAGAATGGAGAGGGGTCGGTTGATGATATTGACCATCTCGGCAACCGCCGGGTTCGCCCGGTGGGGGAGCTGATGGAAAATGCTTTCCGCAT
>JANLGB010000321.1 GCA_024653405.1 Candidatus Saccharicenans sp. | reverse complement strand
GCTGCAAGGAATAGAGAGGTATGAGGATTATGCCCCGAAAGTTAGGATTCCTTCCGTTTCAGCCCTGGTCTGGCCGACCAGCCCCAGTCCCAGGCTGGCAAACGCCCGGCAAACGGCTATAATAAAAACATGATAGGCATAATGTCAGATTCCCATGATTACCTGCCGGCAATCCGCCAGGCGGTCAGCCTGTTCAACCGGGTCGGCTGCTCGTTAGTGATACACGCGGGGGATGTGGTGGCCCCTTTTGCCGCCCTGGAACTGAAAAACCTCCGCTGCCCGGTTAAGGCGGTCTTTGGCAACTGTGACGGGGAAAAGGATGGACTGGTAAAGGCTTTCCAGGAGTTTGGCGAGATAACCTCGGCTCCTCTCATTTTCAGCCATGACAACCTTCGTTTCCTGGTTTCCCACCATCCACCAGAAAAACAGCCGGCCAAGGATATAGATGTAGTGGTCTTCGGCCATACCCACCGGGCCCAAGTCAACCGGGACGGTCACCTGGTGGTGATCAATCCGGGAGAAACCTGCGGCTGGGTCAAGGGGGTGAGCACCGTGGCCCTGCTGGACCCGGCCACCCTGGTGGTTGACATTGTGCCTCTATGAAAAGGGGGAACAGATGAGAGGCATAAGCAACAGGCAGAAGCCGGGCTGGCTTCCCGCCAGAAAGCCGGCTCGGAAAAGTCCTGCCTTGCCCCCGGCTAATTATCCGGACAGGGGTCCCAAGCCAAAATCGAGTCAGAAAAAGACCGGTCATACCTGATGATACCTCGGCTGGATTATTTCCTGACTTACGGATATAAAGAAGATAAAGTCTCCTGCTCCGGACAGGCCGGCAATAGACTTTAACCCCCGTTTTTTGCTATACTTATACCTTATTTTTGCCCGGACGGCGGGCCATCTTAAAAATTTAGCCGAGTAAGGAGTTTTTAAATGAAAAAAGTCATCATCATGGGAGCTGCTGGTCGCGATTTTCACAATTTTAATGTGTTCTTCCGAGACAACAAGGATTACCGTGTCGTAGCCTTTTCCGCCACCCAGATTCCTGACATCGAAGGCCGAAAATACCCGGCGGCTTTGGCCGGCAAGCTTTATCCCAAGGGAATCCCGATTTTTTCCGAGGCCGAGCTGACCGACCTGATCAAGGCTTACAAAGTAGATGAAGTTCATTTCGCTTACAGCGACGTTTCCCATGAGTACGTGATGCACAAGGCATCCCAGGTGCTGGCGGCCGGTGCCAATTTTGTGCTGCTGGGACCTGGTGACACCATGATTAAAAGCCGTAAGCCGGTGGTTTCTGTCTGTGCCGTGAGAACCGGTTCCGGCAAGAGCCAGACCACCAGAAAAGTGGCCCTGACCCTTAAGGCCAAAGGGCGGCGGGTAGTGGTGATTCGTCACCCGATGCCCTATGGGGACCTGGTCAAGCAGGCTGTCCAGCGGTTTGCCACCTATGAAGACCTGGACCGGCATGAGTGCACCATTGAGGAGAGGGAAGAGTACGAACCGCATATTGATAACGGGATCGTGGTTTATGCTGGAGTTGATTACGGGGCCATCCTCAAGCAGGCCGAAAAAGAAGCGGACGTCATTCTCTGGGACGGCGGCAATAACGATTTTCCTTTCTACCGCTCGGACCTGGAAATAGTGGTGGTTGACCCCCACCGGGCCGGCCACGAGTTGACCT
>JANLGB010000320.1 GCA_024653405.1 Candidatus Saccharicenans sp. | reverse complement strand
GCCTGTTCCTGACGCCAAGCATTTTTTCTGGAATCATTAATCCACCTGGTTTCCGACAGCAGGGCTATTCGAGTTTTCCTGGTCAAGTCACACCGCAAACGAATTAAGCTGTCCGATGAGTCGAAAAGGCCTGGCTGACCCCCGTCTGGCCGCCAGGCAATGGTTCAGGAGGCCTCTCAGGCACAACTTGGTCTGTCCGGCTGGCTGTCATATAATAAGTTAAGATGAAAGCAAGGGATAGCCTGTTTGAATTCTCGCCTCTTTACACCGACCTCTACCAGATTGCCATGGGACAAGCCTATTTCCTGGACGGAACGTCCGAAAAGCCAGCCGTCTTTGACTACTTCTTCCGCACCATTCCATTCGGCGGCGGTTACGTCATCTTCGCCGGCCTGGACCCGCTGCTCCAGGCCCTGGAATGCCTGAGGTTTGAGAGAGAGGACCTGGAATACCTGCAGGGGCTCGGGTTCCATCCTGACTACCTGGAGTACCTGAAGAGTTTCCGTTTTACCGGCGATGTCTATGCGATGAAAGAGGGCGAGGTGGTGTTTCCGCTGGAACCCATCATCCGGGTTGAAGGGCGGTTGTTCGAAGCCCAGCTGGTGGAAACGCTCCTTCTCAACCTGGTCAACTACCAGAGCCTTATCGCCACCAAGGCATCCCGGATGAGGCTGGCCGCCGGCCACCGGGTGCTGAGCGACTTCGGGTTGCGGCGGGCACCGGCCCAGGGTGGTCTGCTGGCTTCGCGGGCCGCGGTCATCGGCGGGTTTGACAGCACCTCCAACGTTGAAGCAGCCAGGCTGTTTGCGCTGGAACCAGCCGGGACCATGGCCCATTCCTTCATAGAGAGTCACGGGGACGAATTCCAGGCCTTCATGAAGTTCGTGGAAGCCAACCCCGAGCGGGCGGTCCTGCTGGTAGACACTTACGACACCCTGAGCAGCGGGGTACCCAACGCGGTAAGGGCCGGAGTGGAAATGGCCAGGAAGGGGCTTAAGCTCAAGGGCATCCGCCTGGACAGCGGCGACCTGGCCTACCTTTCCAAGAAGGCCAGGGCCATGCTCGATGCCGCCGGGCTGAAGGAGGCCAAGATCATAGCTTCCAACCTGCTGGACGAACAAGTCATCCGGAGCCTGATTGAACAGGGAGCACCGATTGACATTTTCGGGGTGGGCACCAAGCTGGTAACCGGGGTGCCGGATGCGGCCCTGGACGGGGTCTACAAGCTGTCAGTTTTTGACGGCCAGCCGCGAATGAAACTCTCGGACAACCTGACCAAGGCCACTCTACCCGGCCGGAAGCAGGTGGCCCGGTTCCGGGACGGGCAGGGATTTTTCATGGCCGATGCCGTAAAGCTTTACGATGAGCCCCTGCCGGAAAGAATGTTTCATCCCGTGGAACCGGGAAAATCACTCGACCTGAAGGCTTACCAGGACGAACCTCTGCTGGAGCAGGTCATGGCCGGCGGACGGAGATTAAAAGACGTGGCAGCCGTCAACGAAATCGCCGCTTACTCCCGCCAGAGATTGCAGCAGCTCCCACCCGAGCACAAGAGGTTTGAATATCCGCATGTCTATAAGGTTGGACTGAGCCAACGGCTTCTTAACCTGAGAAACGAACTCATGGAAAGTTACAAGAAAAAATTTGAAGGGGGATGACCATGAAAGCCTTAATCGTGGTTGACCTTCA
>JANLGB010000031.1 GCA_024653405.1 Candidatus Saccharicenans sp. | reverse complement strand
CACTGCCCGGCGTTGAATGGTATGGGGTGAGTATTTGGTTTTGAGATTCTTGGACTTTATCTCAGAATTGAACCCCAGAGCAGGTTGGAGAAAGAGATGTTTATTCTTTCTTGACCGATAAAAATAAAAAAGGGCCCCGCTTGTAGATCAAAGAGCGAGGCCCCCAGTTATTGACTGCTGACCTATGCCTAAAGTTTGTAGTTTATGCCCAGGGCTACGGTGAAAGTGTCCCGGTCAAACGTCCTGTAATATTCCCCGAGGAGATTATGATAGAAATTTCTGGTATATGGTTTGTAAAAGACGTATAGAGCTCCGGCATCCAGGCTGATATTTTGACTGATTTTTAATCTGGCCCCGCCGCCGATAGTATCGCTGCTCAGTTCATGTCCCAGGTCGTCCTGGTAATATTCGCTGAGATGGAAGGACGTCTTGAGGTACCCGAGGCTCAGGGTAATTGTCTGATTAAGGTCATATTCCGTGCCCAGACCGAGTTCGAAGGTGTTTTTCTGGACCAGGTTTTCGGCCCCTTCCCAGTTGGCGTCCCTATCGAAGAAATAGTTGAAAGAGGCGTAGAAGCGGAGTTCAGGCGCGGCTGAATATCTTAGGCCACCAGAAAGAATGGCCGGGACATCATAACGATAGACGAGGCCATCCGGGAACAGATAGCCAAAATCGTCAACCGTAGTTTTGGTTTTCAGCTCCATCTTGGTCCGAAATTCATACTTGACCGAAAAGGTGAAGGATTCCCAGGGGGAGAGGTTCAAGCTCAGGATGGGAGTCCAGCCGGTTCCGGTTTCCCGGGCTTTGACATCTTTATCGGCAAATCCGTTGGCCATCTCTGGGTAACCCATGCTCATGAATAAATCGTAGGCGTAGACCCAGCCCTGGCCTATGATGTTATATCTGATATCATACATATGACCTTCGTAATCATTCCTGGCCTGTAGAAAACGCAGACCGGCTCCGACCGATAGCCAGTCGGTAATAGAATAGGCCGCGTTGAATTGGTAGCCAAGATAGACCGATTTGCCCTTAAAGAAGATATCCACATCATATCCCGAGGTTGGCAGGTCCCAGGATTCCAGGTTAAGTCTGACTGAAGCTATGGGTTCCTCGAAGCTGGGAAGACCGGTCTTATACTTGGCGGAACCGCCGCCGGCATTGGGCCCAAAGCCAAAGGCCAGGGCCAGGCGGTTTTTCTTATAGACGGCGTATAAGTTTGGATAGACAGGAACTCTTATTGCGCCAACATAGTCAGGATTGTTTAACAAAGGGAAGGTACTGTTGATCTTCTTGTCCTGGAAGATCACCTGGTTATGAAGGGCAAAATGCCACCCGTCCGGGAGCCTGACCAGTCCGGCCGGGTTATAATAGACGGCGTCAACATCATGAGAAGCATTTCTCGATAGCATCCTGATATAAGCAGCACTCTGATTGGTGTTGGTTAGGATGCTGGCCTCGACCATTACCACCACGACCAGGCCCAGCAAACAAACAGACAGCAATTTTCTTGTCATATAAAAACCTCCTGAAAAAAATTAGGTTCATTATAAAAAATAAAAAATCGGGAATCAACCCGATTTCTATTTAACCCGTTAGCGAAGCCCTGCCAGCAATATCCCTTATCCCCGGCCCGGTCTTGATATCCAGCTCCGGTCTTTACAGAAGGCACTTAAATATATATAATTATTCTGCTTACCGAGGCTGGTTGCGGAAGTGGCGGAATTGGCAGACGCGTAAGCCTCAGGAGTTTATGGCCGAAAGGCTGTGTGGGTTCGAGTCCCACCTTCCGCACTACCTTTTTTATTGATGCCCGCTAAAAAACATCTCCTCCTCCTTAATCCCTGGATTTATGATTTTACGGCCTGTGATTTCTGGCTCAGACCTCTCGGCCTTCTCTACCTGGCTGCCATCCTCCGGGAATACACGGCTTTTCAGGTTGACTTCCTGGATTTCCTGGACAGCACCCCGCTGCAAGGCTATCAGGGATTCAAGTCCAGGCTCCGTCCAGACGGTCGGGCTTCTTTTTATAAAGAAGAAGTGCCAAAGCCTGAGATTTTCCGGCACATACCCCGGAAGTTTTCCCGCTATGGTTGGCCCCTGGCTCTGGCCGAAGAGTCCTTAAAACGCTTGTCCACCCCCGAAGCGGTCCTGCTGACCTGCACCCTGACCTACTGGTATCCCGGAGTGCAAACCGCGGTGGAGCTGGTCAGGAAAATCTTCGGCCGGGTTCCGGTAATACTGGGAGGAATCTACGCCAGCCTGTGCCCGGAGCATGCGGCCCGGGAGTCGGGAGCAGACCTGGTGGTGACCGGCCCCGGTGAAAACCGCCTGCTCGGCCTTTTGGAAGAAATCTGCGGCCGCAGCCAATTAAAGCCCGGTGCGGAGGGGGTCATATTCCCCGGACTTGATTCCATGCTCAGCCCTGCCTACGACCTATACCAGGATCGGTCAGTGGCCTGCCTTCTGACTTCACGCGGTTGTCCTTTCAGTTGCAGTTATTGCGCCAGCCGCCGGCTCTGGCCGCAATTTGAGCCGAGGTCGCCGGAAAAAGTTGTTTCTGAAATCTTACATCTCCATGAGCTCGGGGCCAGGCAGATTGCCTTTTATGATGACGCCTTGCTGCTCAACAAGAACCAGCACCTGGAAATAATTCTCGACAGGATTATTTCACTCAACCCTGGCCTCAATTTTCACACTCCCAACGGTCTCTCTCCCCGAGCTGTTGATGCCGGGCTGGCTGTCCGCTTGCGGCAGGCCGGTTTCACTTCGATTTTCCTCAGCCTGGAAAATGCTGACCCAACCTGGCTTCAGGAAACCGGGCCCAAGGTCAGCCCGGCTGACCTGGAAACGGCCCTGGCTTTCCTGGAAGAAGCCGGTTATCGCCGCGATGAAATCTCTGTTTATCTCTTGGTGGGGCATCCTGCCCAGACGCGGGAGCAGGTGGTGGAAAGCCTCAGACTGGTCAGGCACCTGGGAGCCAGGCCCCGTCTTGCCTATTACTCACCAGTCCCGGGCACACTCGACTGGCAGCGCCTGGTGGAAGCCGGCCAGGTCCGGGCCGATTCTGACCCTCTCCTTCACAATAAGCTTGCCTTTCCCTATTTCTGGGGCCGGATTTCTCCGGCCGACCTGGAAGCAATTAATCGGGCGCACCGGGCCGGCTGATTTGGGTTGATTTAAGAACGGCAAAAGCGTAACTTATAAAGGGAGAAATAAATGCCGAGAAAATTTCTATTGCCTCTTTGTTTGCTGGTCTTCTGCCTGATTTTTAGCTCCTGCCTGATGAGCCGGCTGGAGAGGAAGCTTAAGCCCGCTGACCAGGATTGGCTGTCAGAAGTCCGCTACATAATCACCCCGGAGGAACGCAAGATCTTCCTGGAATTGCCGGAGTCAGAGAGAGCACAATTCAAAACTGATTTCTGGGCCCGACGTGACCCCGACCCCGACACCGAGGCCAACGAATTCAAGGACGAATATTATCAACGACTGGAACGGGCCAACCAGATGTTCCTGGGCGAGGGCCGTCCAGGCTGGCTGACCGACCGCGGCCGGATTTATATCCTTTTCGGCCCACCCGCCGAACGCCATACTTATCCGATGGAAGCTTCAGGCTATTGCCGCGAAGTCTGGTATTACGGCAGCTTCCCGGTCATTTTTATCGATGAGCATTGTTCCGGAAATTACATTCTTTCGGCCATCAACCTGAAACACCTGCAGGACCTGAATTTAGCCCAGGGATATTTCCAGAATACCGTCACCCAGGAAAGAAGTGTTTTTGATTACGACCTGAAACTGACCCGCAGCCAGAGAAGCGGAGATAGCCTGAGGGCCCGGCTGTCTTTCAGCATGAAATACGAGCAGATCTGGTTTGAGCTCAGGGATGACGCCAGTCTGGAGACCCAGTTGTTTCTGGTGGTGGAGATAAAAGACCGGGCCGGAAACCTGGTCTGGCAGGGACAGAAAACTGCTAACCTCAGCTTCAGCGACGAAGAAGAATTGAAAAAAATGAGAGGAATGAAGTTCACCATGGAGGTGGAAATCAACCTGCCCGAGGGAAATTTTGCCCTGCCGGCGCCGGGCAAGTACCTGCTGTATTCAACTCTGAAACAGAGAACCGGGGGCAAAGAGCTGAAAAAAGTATCCGAGATCAAGCTTTAGGACAGGAACTCAACCCGACCTTATCTTAGAATCTCAGGCTGAGAATCAGCTGCCCGGCTCTGGTTCCGTAGAGAGCCAGCATCTTCTGGAAAGAGGGATTGAAGACCCGAGTGCCGCTGGAATTCCCCTCGTCTTCCGGGTACCAGTAGCCGCCATCGTTTAAGTCCAGAAGCCCGAATTTCTTTCCCAGCAGGTTCAGGATATCCACGGCCACATTCAGCCTGGTTTTCTGACCGACCTTGAAACTCCGTTCCAGTCTCAGGTCGAGGCTGTGGAAATCCGGCCAGCGACGGGAACCGGGTTCTTCCAGGTAAACCGTGGCCGGCAGATTCTGGGCCTGGTGACTTTCCAGCCAGCTGTCCGGTGGCACCACAGTCACAGTCCTGGCCCAGGGTGTCCCGCTCAGGTACTGGAAGAAGGCGCTCAGGTAAAAGTCAGCCGGAAGCCGGTAGGTTCCCATGATTTTAATAATCCAGGGCCGGTCCAGGTCCAGGCGGCTGCGGTCTGTGATATTCACCAGGGAATTGGGAGAATTGGCCAGCTGAGTCAGGGCGCCTGAAGCCAGGAGGCTGTAACCAGAGTTGCCTCGGGCCCGGCTCCAGGTGGCCGAGGCCAGCAGCTGCCAGTGGTCGCTCATCTTTTTTCTGGCTACCAGCTGCCAGGCGCTGTATCTTTGCTTCAGGCCCTCAACGTTATTGAGTCGGGTAAAGAAAGCCGGAGCCCCCGCCGAGGGGAAATAAACGGTCACCGGGACCTGCCCATAGCCCGCCTGTCCAGGGACCACGGTGGAAAAAGGTATCCACAGGCCGCCTGTGGTATCGGCCTGATACCATTCGAGGTCATTATCCGGGTCATACAAAACATCCTCGATGATCCGGTCTCTGGTTCTGGAAATATAAGAAAGCGACAGGGTGAAGACCTCGGTCAACTGCTGTTCCAGAGAGGCTGTCCACTCGCTGGTAACCGGGGATTTTAGCTTCGGCGCTACTCTCTTGCGGAAATAGCTTTCCTGGTGGATTCGGTAATCTTCGGGCAGAGGCAGGAAAGTATCGTCTATATCAGCTGCCCCATCTTCATTTTCATCGTACCAGTAGAAATTATGATAACCGGTGGGCCAGCCGGGAGACATATTCATCAAGTAGCTCAGGGAAAGGTTGTCGTGGTAACGGCCAAAAGTCCCCTTAATCAAGGTTTTCCCGTTGCCCAGCAGGTCCACAACCATCCCCAGCCTGGGTGAGAGGTTATACCAGATCAGCATGTTATCCCAGGAAGGATAGTTCACCACGCTGTACGGATTAAGTCCGTAGACCGGCCGGATGGTGGCTTCGCCGGTATAAAAAGAAATGCTGTTGCCGCTAATCCCCTTATACACTGCCGACAGCCCGGATTGAATCCTTTCGAACTTAAGACCCAGAGAAAAATTAAGCCGTCGCCCCAGGTTGAAGTTGTCTCGGGCGTAAAAAGTCAGCCGGTGGATGGAGGCTCTTTGCAGTAGTCCGTCGCGGGCGGCGCTGGCCAGATAGAAACCAACCAGGCCCTTGCCCACCAGGTTGCCGGTTTCGGGAGAGACGCCGTAGCCGTAATAGTATGGATTTCCGTTGAGGTAATAATAAAACAGGTTGTTGGACTTCCAGACGGAATCATCCGCCCGTCCGCTCTGGTATTCCGCTCCAGCTTCCAGTTCATGCCAGGTGTTGAGCCAGGATTGAAACCTGGTGAGAGCCGCCCCGGCCCGGAAGACCTCACTGATCTGGTCCCGGTTAAAAGGACCGCTACCCCAGCTGTAACCGCTGCCCAGGTCAACGTAGCGCGGATTATCGGCGCCCTTTTCATAGAGCCGCCTCGGCAGCAAGTCGCGCGTGTAGGACAGGAACAGGCTGGCCTGAGTTTCCTGGTTCAATTTGTAGCTGCCGCTGGCATTCAGCAGAAAAAGGTTCTGACCGGCTATGTTCAGGGTGGCGATCTGGGGGTTATAGGGCGAGAGAAAATCAGGGTCGACAGTTTGTTTGTTCTTGTTGAAACTCAGGATGATTGAAGCGTTGATTTCAGCCGTTATCTGGGAAGTAAAACGGATAAGAGAAGTGAAATCCCCAGCTTTCCAGCTGTACATGGGATGGGGAATGTTTTTGGGGTCGCGCCAGGGACTGAAGGGCGTTGACCTCGACCGGCGGCCATACCCGAAGCTGGTGAAATACCAGACCCGGTCGGGCAGGATGGAGCCTTCCAGGTTAAGCGAGAAATTCAGGTGGTAACGATCTTTTACCACGGGGGGATTGTCCATCTGGTTGATTTCATCCTGGCTCCAGAGGTTGTCAGTCAGAAGGCCGTCGGTTCCCAGGAACTGGAACTGTCCGGACGATTTATTCTGTCCCGGGCGCGGGATGATCTTGATAAACGCGCCGTTGGTGGAAAAATTTTCTACCTGGTTTCCGGCGGCCACCATCTCGATTTCTTCAATGTAATCGGGATTAACGTTGCTGGACGGTATACCATTAAGGGGTCGGCTAAGTTCGTTCCCGGCCACGGTCACCAGACTGGAGCCGACTGGAGAACCGCTAACCGAAAAATTGAGACTCCGGGGCGGATTTTCCGGGTTCACTCCGGGCAGCAACTGCAGCAGGCTGGCCAGCTCCCTGGTTCTGGGGATATGATTCAGGATGTCTTTATCCAGGAGGTAGGATATCCCTGGGTTCTCTTTGTCCAGCGCGGGCAGAGGATAAAGAAGAATTTTTTCCTGCTCTTCGTCTTCAGCCTTTTCCAGACCAATGGGCAAGCTGGTTATCTTCCCGGTTTCTACCCTGATATCGTTGATGATGGCCGTGTGGAACCCTGGGGCTTCCACCGCCACCTTGTAGAGTCCGGCGGGCAAGTGCTGGAAAAAATAATAGCCGTTTTTCCTGGTCAGATAGTAACGTAGGCCGACCAGGCTGGGGGATGACAGGTAGATGTAGGCTCCGTTTACCGGCTGGCCTGATTTATCGGTAATGCGGCCCTTGATCGAGCCTTCCAGCTTGACCGCGGACTGCAGGGCCCCGGCGGCCGCCAGAACTGCGAATACTAGCAAAAGTCCACTGATGACCCTTGCGGCTGCTCTATTTTTCTTCCTGACCACCTGGTCCTCCTTTGACCTCTGAAAAGCTGGTTGCCATTGGTTTTAAGGCTAAATCTTAAGAAACAGGGCATTTCTGGCCTGAAATAAGATAAACATTATAGCTTGTTTTAAGCTAATTTGTATCAAATTATTAAAACTTTTGAAAGAGGTAAAAAGTTACCCAGGTCGGGGTTGGCGGTTCTCAGCGGGCGGCCCGGACGGCTTCCAGTTGATGCCTGGCCCAGGCTGCAGCTCCCATCAGGCCGGCATCATTGCCCAACCGGGCTTTCTGAATACGGCAGCTGGCGAAACTGGGCGCTATCGACCTTCTGCGAGCCTCAGCCCTGGCCGGCCGCAGCAGCCACTGCCCCGATTTCATCACCCCCCCGCCGATGATGATTTTTTCCGGGTTCAGGAAATTGATGACTATTCCCAGGGCTATTCCCAGGAAATAGCCGCAGCGGTCGAAACTCTTTTTAGCGTTTTCATCTCCGGCCCGGGCCCGGAGATAGATATCTCGGGCGTCAAGCGGTTCGTCTTTCCCGGAAAATTGGCGGTAATTGCGCACCAGAGCCGGAGCCGAAACCTCGGTTTCCAGGCAGCCGATATTCCCGCAACCGCACTTGAGTCCCTCAGGGTTGACGGTTATGTGTCCCAGTTCTCCAGCAAAACCTCCCTTTCCCTGCCAGAGTTCACCCCCCAGGATGAGGCCTGAGCCCAGTCCAGTGCCCACGGTCAGGAAAACCAGGCTGTGAACGTTCTGCCCGCTGCCAAAAAGATATTCACCGTAAGCGGCCAGGTTGGCATCGTTATGGACAGCAAAGGGGACCGGTATGATTTTTCTCAGGGCCGGGAACAGAGGAAAGTTGTTTAAGGCCGGATAGTTGGGCGACTGCTTGATCATTTTTTCCTTCAAGCTGAAGAAACCGGCAAAGCCAAAGCCGGCTGATTTGATCCGCCGCGGGAAGCGGCGGTCAAGCTTAACCCAGATTTCCCGGATAAGGTTCATCAGGGAATTGATATCCGGGGGGCTGGGGGCCTGGCTCTTAAAAATAATTCGGCCGGAAGCGTTTATCAGTCCGTATTTAAGCTGGGTTCCACCTAAATCAAACCCGGCGTACAGGTTCTCGGGCATGGCTCAGGTTAGGGTAACTTCGGGTCAATTGGCAGCCGGCGGCTTGGTCTGGTTGTCTGAACTGTGTTCTTCCTTGCCGCTGCTGACGGATTTCTTGAAGTTCTTGATGCCTTCGCCCAGTGATTTGCCGAGTTCTGGAAGCTTTTTGGCTCCGAAGATGATGATGACGATGAGCAAGATCAGTAAAAGTTCAGTCGGTCCGATTGAACCTAACATTCAGGCCTCCTTCCGGAGTTTTCTCAACCGGGGTAAGGTTGTCTCCGATTTCAGATAAAAGTTACTCTATGACCGGGAAAAAGTCAAGGAAAGGCTGGCCCGGCCGCCCCCTGGCCGGTGGCAGTTGTCAGGACAGTCTTTTTCCACTAAAATAATAAACCAGCTTGCCCTTTTTCTGGCTGAATCCGGCCGGTCATCCGGGATAATTGAGCGGTGAAAAAATGCAGGAAAGAATACGCAATTTCTCGATCATTGCCCACGTCGACCATGGCAAGAGCACCCTGGCCGACCGCTTTATCGAGCTGACCGGCGCTCTGTCACCGCGGGAACTGAAAGAACAGGTCCTGGACACCATGGACCTAGAGCGAGAACGGGGCATCACCATCAAGGCCCAGACTGCCAGACTGACCTACCGCAGCCGGTCCGGCGATGAATACATTCTTAACCTGATTGACACCCCCGGGCATGTTGATTTTTCGTACGAGGTTTCGCGCAGCCTGGCTGCCTGCGAGGGGGCCCTCCTGGTCATAGACGCTTCTCAGGGAGTCGAGGCCCAGACCCTGGCCAATGCCTACCTGGCCATCCAGAATGACCTGTTGCTTATTCCGGTTATCAATAAGATCGACCTGCCCCAGGCCGACTTGGAAATGACCCTGGAACAGCTGGAGCACATCGTCGGCCTCAAGCGCCAGGAAGCCCTGCTGGTCTCGGCCAAGAAAGGGACGGGCGTGGAAGAAGTCCTGGAAAGTGTCGTTCAGAGAATCCCCCCGCCGCGGGGCAGCGCCGCCTCACCGCTCAAGGCCCTGCTGTTCGATTCCTGGTTTGACCCTTACCGCGGGGTAGTGGTGTTGGTCAGGGTGGTGGATGGAAGCCTCAAGACGGGTGACCGCATCGTCCTGATGTCCACCGGGGCCGAATACCAGGTGGAAGAAATTGGCTACCTGACTCCCAAGCCGGTCCGGGTCGACTCCCTGAGCACGGGCGAAGTGGGCTACCTTATTGCCGGAATAAAAAATCTGGCCCACGCCCGCATCGGGGAAACCATAACCCACAGGAACCGGCCGGCTGAACAACCGTTGCCCGGGTTCAAGGAAGCCAAGCCCATGGTCTTCTGCGGGCTGTATCCCGCCGGGGAGAGCAGCGTCGATGACCTGCGCGATGCCCTGGAAAAGCTCAGGCTCAATGACGCTTCCTTCCATTACGAACCAGAAAATTCGCCGGCTCTGGGATTCGGCTTCCGGGCTGGATTTCTCGGCCTGCTGCACCGGGAAATTATCCAGGAAAGGCTGGAGCGGGAATTTAACCTCAACCTGATTACCACCGCGCCCAGCGTCAGCTACCGGGTGATAACGACTAAGGGCGAGGTCCTGGAGGTCCACAACCCATCCGAGTTGCCCGAACCGCAGAACATAGAAAAAATTGAGGAACCGATCATTGAAGCCCTGATCTTGACGCCCGACCGCTACCTGGGCAACCTGTTGCAGCTGCTGGATGAACGGCGCGGCCTCCAGAAGAAAATGGAATATATCTCCACCAGCCGGGTGCTGCTGGATTATCTGGTGCCCCTGAACGAAGTTGTCTTTGATTTTTATAACCAGCTCAAGTCTCTTTCCCAGGGTTATGCTTCGATGGATTACGAGCTGGCCGGCTACCAGGAATCTCCTCTGGTCAAGCTGGACATCCTGGTCAATTACGAAGAGGTGGATGCCCTGTCGGTCATCGTCCACCGGGACAAGGCTTACCGCGTCGGCCGGTCGCTGGTGGAAAAAATGCGCCGGGTTATTCCCCGGCAGCAGTTTGAAGTGGTGCTGCAGGCGGCCATCGGCAAGAGAGTCATCGCCCGGGAGACGGTCAAGCCCTTCCGCAAGGATGTCCTGGCCAAGCTCTACGGGGGCGATTACACCCGGAAAATGAAAGTCCTGGAAAAGCAGAAAGAAGGCAAGAAGCGGATGAATATCCCCCAGGAAGCCTTTCTGGCCATTCTGGAAGTCAAATAGCCATTTCGTCTATAATAGCCAGAGCCAAAATTCTTTCAGGGTGGCCGGAAATTGAATCGTCCAACTGACTGTCGGATAAACCAGGGGGATTAATGAAAGAGAAAAAGCTGTTGTCTTTTCTAAGACAGGCCCGGGAAATTCTCTCTGATTTTTTCCCGGCTGGTTCGGTGGCCCTGCTGCCGTTGCTTTTGGCCTCGCTGACCTGGGCCGTTAACCGCCGGAGCGAAATCAAGAGCCGGCTACTCGGCCTTAAAGTCTGGCTCGAGCCCGAAACCCTCCAGAATAAACCGGCTGAATTTATCCTGGATTTTTTTGCGGCCAGCCCGGAATTGAAAACTGCCTTTGCTTCGGAAATAAATAGCCAGAACCTTAAAGCCCTGCGACCTGCCTTTCGGGCTCTGTATCCCATCCTCGGGCTGCAAGACCCCTTTCTGGAGAGATTGTTTTCGGAAGAATTGAGAAATCATGACTACCGCCAGGTTGTAGCCGAGTTCAGGCCACGCCTGCAGCAGGCCCTGGAAGAGATAGAGGCTGCCCGCGTCCGGAATAATTTCTGGAGGACTCTGGAAAACTTGACTGAAGGTTTTTTAAGCCTGGGCTGGCGTCTGCTGGCCGAAGACGACATCCGGGAGCAGCTCAAAAAAATTATCGACCGGGTTTGAGTCCGGCCTGATTTATCGGCTGGCTCGACCTGGCTCTGAGTCTATGTCGCGGAGGGTCGGAATGAGACCGGCAAAAGGAGTTGGCCTGAGAGACCAAGACGGTTTCACCAGGATAGTCCTGATTTTTTTCCTGGTCCTTTTCCTTGCGGCCTGTGCCACTTCTCTCTCCAGGGCCAGGTATTACCTGGCTCAGGCCCAGGTGCGGGAACGTTCTTTTCAGACGGCAGAAGCTACTGCTCTTTATAAAAGATCCCTGATGGAAGCAGAGCGAGCGGTCAAGAAAAGGCCGTCGGCCCAGGCCTACCTGCTCCAGGGCCTGGCCGAAGTCAGGCTGAGCCGGTGGTCGGAGGCCAGCCGAAGTTTCAGCCTGGCCGCCTCCCTAGGTGAAGATAAAGCCGAAAACTGGGCCAGGGAAGTCAGCCTTTATGGTCTGGCTCTATCGCTGGAAGAACAGGGCCTGGTGGAGTCGGCTCTTAGACTCTATTCAGTTCTGAGCGAACGGGGCAAATTTTCACCCGTGGTCCAGGCTGCCCTGGGGAGGCTGGTGGACAACCGGCTGGCTCAGCTGGATGGAGTGCCGGAGAAGGAGCGGGAAAAAATTCTTAGTAAAAATATAGAAATAGTAGGGAAAGCTCTGGACTCTGACCCGGCCTGCGGCTACTACCATTACCTCCTGGCCCAGCTACTCGGCCACCAACAAAAGTACCAGGAGAGTTTCCAGGAAGCGGTCATGGCCAGGGAACTGGGGCTACCGACATTGGAAATCCATCGCGATAACGACAACTACATTGTTTTTTGTTACCGCCAGCTCCGGGAGTCTCTGACCGGGGAAGCTTGGACTGAATTCAGGCAGACCTACAGGCTGTGGATTGAGAAATGGAACTGGCCGGATGAGGAAACCCCGGACTGGAAGAGGAGATAAAAATGCTGCCGGCAATCGCCTGGAAAAAGGAAGCTGTGGTCATGGTGGACCAGCGCCTGCTGCCCTGGAAAGAGAGATATCTCAGCCTGAAAACTGTGGAGCAGGTCGCCCGGGCCATTGAAGGTATGGTAATAAGGGGAGCCCCGGCTATCGGGATTGCCGCGGCCTATGGCCTGACCCTGGGAATCAGGAGCCTGAAATCAGAGACCGAGCTGGAAAAAGAATTCAATAAATTTTATCGCCGTTTGTGGCAGACCAGACCGACGGCCAGGAATCTTTTCTGGGCCCTGGAAAGAATGAGACGCGTTTTTGAAGAGAATAAAAGCCGAAAGTTATCTGAACTCAAGGCCATTCTCCTGGCCGAGGCCCGGGCCATAGAAAAAGAAGACCTGGCCATAAACAGGAAAATAGGAGAGAACGGAGAAAGCCTGATACCGGAAGGAGCTACTATCCTGACCCACTGCAATGCCGGAGCCCTGGCCACAGCTGGTTATGGCACGGCCCTGGGTGTCATCAGAGCTGCTTTTGCCCGAAAAAAGAAAATCAGGGTCCTGGCCTGTGAAACCCGCCCTTTCCTTCAGGGGGCCAGGCTGACCGTCTGGGAGCTGGCCAGGGACCGCATTCCCGTCATCCTGATAACCGATAACATGGCCGGCTGGTTGATGCGGCGGGGCGAAATCAACCTGGTGATTGTTGGAGCAGACCGCATTGCCCGAAACGGCGACACCGCCAATAAAATAGGAACTTATTCCCTGGCCCTGCTGGCCCGTGAACATGGCCTTCCATTCTATGTGGCGGCACCGCTCAGCACCTTTGATTTCAGCCTGCGGAGCGGCCGGGATATTACGATTGAAGAAAGAAGACCGGAAGAAGTCAGAAAAATACGCGGTCAGTTAATTACCCTGCCTGATGTTCCGGTTAAAAATCCAGCTTTTGATGTTACCCCGGCCAGGCTGGTCTCGGCCATCATCACCGAGAAAGGTGTCATCAGGCCGCCCTTTTCTTCAGCGATCAAGCAGATAAGGAACCAGCCATGACCGGAGTCTTTAAGAATCAAAAGGGGAAGAATATCGTCGGCCAGGGCAGAAAGATTGTCCTTTTCGCTTGGCCCTCACTGCTGGTGGCCCTGTAGCTTCACCCCCAGATTCTGGGGTGAAAAGAGGGCTCCACTTCCGGATTTATTGCTGGGAATGTCCATTGAAAACCTGGTCTGGTAGTAGCCTTTAATGCCGTCCTGGAATAAAATGTCCCTGTCTTGATTGCTGGAGAAGCCAATGGCCAGAAGAAAAAAGCCGCGGTTCCTGCTGGCGCTGGAAACCTCATGCGACGAAACCTCCGCCGCTGTCCTGGAACGAGGACGGATTCTCAGCAACATCATTCTATCCCAGGATGAAATTCATTCGCCTTACGGCGGCGTCGTCCCGGAGCTGGCCTCGAGGCAGCATATCAAGACCATAGATTATGTGGTCGCTATGAGCTTGAGCCAGGCCGGAGTGAGCCTGGAAGATATTGACCTTTTTGCCGTCACCCAGGGCCCCGGCCTCATCGGCTCGCTTCTGGTTGGTTTAACCTTCGCCAAGGGCCTGGCCTATTATTTTCACAAGCCTCTCATCGGAGTGGACCATCTTCAGGCCCATATTGAGGCGGCCTTTCTGGAAAACCCGCAGATTGAGTATCCGGTGCTGGCCCTGCTGGTGTCCGGCGGGCACACCTCGCTCTATTTTTTGGAAAAGCCCCTCAGCTACCAGCTCCTGGGCAAGACCAGAGATGATGCGGCCGGCGAATGTCTGGACAAAGTGGCCAAGTTCCTCCAGCTCGGCTATCCCGGCGGCCCGGTCATTGAGCGCCTGGCCCGGGGTGGCGACAGCTCCCGTTTTCATTTTTCTCTTCCCCGGATGAAGACCGCTGGCTATGATTTCAGTTTTTCCGGGCTTAAGACCGCGGCCCTGAAAATAATCCGGGAAAACAGACTGACAGCCAACCATCAGCTGCTCCGCGATTTCCTGGCCAGTTTTGAGGAAACGGTGGCCAGGGCCCTGCTGGAGAACGTCCATAAAGCCCTGGAAGAATTCCGCCCGGCGGCCCTGGTTCTCTGCGGCGGAGTGGCCCGCAACACCAGGCTGCGCACCAGGTTTTCTGAACTGGCTGCCGGCTGCGGACTGCCGTCTTTTGTTCCTTCCCCCCGCCTCTGCACCGACAATGCCGGCATGGTCGGAGCCCTGGCCTGGAAGAAATATCTGGCCGCCCCCGTTACTGCCGCCGACCTGGAGCTTGATGCCTATCCCAGATAAGAACCTGGTCGGCCCAGATGGGCCGCAAGCCTGAAAGCCAGAATCTTTTAAAGCCAGAACTAATTCCAGGATTTTAAGCTCATCCAGGCAGCTGCGGCGGGAATTTTGGTCAGCTTTCTCCGTCTTTATAAGAAAGGCAGGAGTTGTAACTTTCTGACGGCGGAATCGTATTATTAATGGAGAATTGAGTTTGATTTAATCAAGGTGCTTCTGTTAAACTTGATTTGAAAATCGCCACGGGAACGTGTCAGGAGGCTTGAGGTGAGCAAAGCAGCAAAAAAATTAAATATTATGGTCAGCCTGACCCTGATATTTTTCCTGGCTTCCGGGCTGCTGGCCCAGGAAGCCGGTCCCAGGGAAATTTCTCTCAGCCTGGAAGAAGCCATTTACCGGGCCCTGAAGCATAATCTCAACCTGGTGGCTGAAGTCTATTCCACGGAAAAAGCCAGCGACTCCATCGCCGTGGCCAGGGAAATTTTTCTACCCAGCCTGGAAATGACTTACGGCAGCAACCGGACCGAGCAGCGGTCAACCTGGTGGCTCCAGGGTTCCGGAACCTATATCTCTTCCTCTCAGAATTATGAAACCAGGCTATCGCAGCGCCTGCCCATCGGTGGGACTTTTTCCGTGGCCATGTCCAATTACAGCACCGATACCAACCAGCTCTACCAGCTCTTTAATCCCTACTACAACACCCAGCTCCGGTTCAGCTTCGTCCAGCCCCTGCTCAAGAATTTTGGTCCCCGGGTGGCCAAGCGGGAGATCATCATCGCCCGCCAGAACTAGGC
>JANLGB010000319.1 GCA_024653405.1 Candidatus Saccharicenans sp. | reverse complement strand
CCGGGCAGAAAATGCGGGTGAGACGACTGACAGCAATAATAGCATGGCCATAAATGCGGCAAGAATAAGGTTTCTATCCCGCCAGGATGTCACTGGTAAATTTACCTTTCTTGAAATCATGCTAACCTCCTGATGTTTTCTATTATCTTTTTTCTGAGGTTTTAAGGCCAATGATTTTTTCTTTCAGGTTAAGACATAGTAACCAAGATAAGGGGAGTGTCCAGAAGCGGCGCGGCGGCCAGCGGCGTGGCTACCTTCAACCAGGAATGGTTTATCCTAGCCAGTTTTCCGGCTGAGCAATCAAGACAGCTTATTGACCTTGGTTCTGGGCGGTAGAGTCTCCAATGGTAGTTTTTACCGGGCTAAACCAGATTCTGCTGTTGCCGGCCGGCAGAAATAAATAAAATAACCTCGGAGGGAGAGGAGAAAAAGATGCGTCTTAAATTGCGGCTGGTAACAACCCGGATCTTAATCCTGGTCGGGGGATTCCTTCTATCGATTATTCTTCTGGCCGGGACCGTGAGAACAGTTTATGCGGCCGGTGGTCAGGCGTTTTTTAATGTCAGGGATTTTGGGGCCAGCGGGAAAAAGGCTGAGAATTGCCAGAAGGCCATTCAGGCGGCCATAGAAGCCTGGGCCGCGGCCGGTGGTGGGCAGGTTTACTTCCCGCCCGGTGATTACAGCACCGGCACCATTCACCTGCGGAGCCACGTCCGGATTTACCTGGAAGCCGGGGCCACCGTTTATTCGATCAAAGAAAAAGCGGCCTTTGATAAAGAAGCGCTTTTCTACGGGGAAGACCTGGTCAACATTAGCCTTGAAGGTAGGGGAGTTATCAATGGTCAGGCCGAATATGAATGGCGGGAAAAAGGTGATTTCCACGATGATTTCATCTATCCCAACCAGCTGGAAATGGAGAAAATTGGCCAGCCTCTTATCCGCTCCTTTCCCAAAGCCAACCAGTACGGCAAACTGGTGCTTTTGCTCAGGTGCCGCGATGTGCTGATCAGGGGTTTGAGCTTTATCGATTCGCCCAGCTGGACCATCCACCCCTATGGCTGCGAGGGGTTGACCATAGACGGGGTCTACATTCGTTCCAGCTTGAAGGAAGGGGTCTGGGCCGACGGTATTGACCCGGACGGTTGCCGGGATGTCAGGATTGCCAATTCCACCATTGAAACGGGCGATGACGCTATTGTCTTTTATTCCATGAACTGGTTCGGGCCGGCCCTGCCCTGCGAGAACATCACCGTCACCAACTGCCGGCTGTCCTCGGCTTCCAGCGCCATCAAATTCTGCGACGGCAACATGAATGCCGTCAGGCAGGTGACCATAGATAAATGTGTCATCACCGATTCCAACCGCGGGCTGTCCTTCATGGTCTTTGACGGCGGGGTGGTGGAAGATGTGGTCATTTCCAACCTGGTGATTGAAACCAGGCGCCACGACTGGTTCTGGTGGGGGGGACGGTGAGCCGATGCACTTTAATATCAGAAAGCGCAGCGAAGTCCACCGCAACTGGAACAAGGAACATGACCGGCCCGCGGGGAAAGTCCGCCGGGTCCTGATCAAAAATGTCATAGCCCGGGGCCAGGGCTCGAGCCAGATTGCCGGCCATCCAGAAAGCCCTCTGGAAGAGGTGACCATAGAGAACCTGCGGCTGGCCATTTCTCATAATCCAGAAGCCCTTTATGATAAAGCTGTTAATGCCCTGGAAATA
>JANLGB010000318.1 GCA_024653405.1 Candidatus Saccharicenans sp. | reverse complement strand
AAATATTTTTTAGCCGGGGCGGTAATTCTGAATGGGAGCCATCGGGCCTGGCCACCAGCACCGGATAATTTACTTCCCTGAGCATCGGCCAGTCGTTGGCTGAATCTCCCAGACCGATAGTAACTATCCGGCCGAACTTCAGTCGGTAGAGTTTTTTTAACAGGCGCACCGCCCGGCCCTTGTCGTTGTCGCCGGTGAGGTGATAAAACCTGCCGCCGGCGGTAATTCTGAGACCGTAGCGGCTGGCTTCCTGCCTGAGGCGGCTCAGGACCCTTTTGGTTTCGTTCGGGGCCAGAGGATTTGAGCTCAGACGCTGGCTTTTTATAACTCCAATTGCGCTGGTCAGTTCCTTTCTTCCAGGCTCTTGTTTCTTTTCTGCAGCCTGGCGCCGGTTGGCCTCCTGGGTTTTCTCCAAAAAGAAGGGCTCGTCATAGTCTCTCAGCCGGGCTCGCCGGGCCTCTTTCTTTCCCAGACCGGTGAGCGCCGCCACCTGCGCGACGGTCAAGTCACCGAAACCCTTCAGAGGGAGTCCGGTCCTTTTTCTGATCAACTCCAAAAAACGCCTCAGCTTCCGGTAGGGAGTGCCGAGTTCCAGCACGCGGTAATTTTTATTTTTGACCGTCTTCAATCCGAGCTTCTTGAAAAAGCCGGCCGGGAAATATTTTTCAATCATAAAAACGGCCCCGCCATTTTCTACAATGAAGGGATGTTTCAAGCCGAGCTTTCGGGCCAGGGTTTCGGTTTCGGCCCTGGTCTTGCTGGTGCAGATAACCACCGGAATTTTCTTTTGCTTGATTTTTTCCAGGACTGGCCCGGCCGGCCTAAAACTGTAAGTCCGATGGTCGAGCAGGGTAGCATCCAGGTCGGTAAAAATGACAAAACGAACCGACATCAGACCTCCACCTCATAGATTTACCAACAAGGAAATGGCTACTTAAACCGCTGTGGTTCAATGATAACAAGAATGGCCTTGGCCTGTCAACCGGAAATTCTGAGGACCGGAAATACCGCCAACCCAGGGCCAAAACCCGACCGAAGGGCAGGCGGGTTCAGGCCAGGATGAGCTATCGGATTGGGCTTCAATAAAAGCTCCGAAATATTTCCGGTGGCTTGGACCTGTTTCTGGGCGGCCTTGCTCGGCGTAAAGTTTGACTTAAATGGCAATTGTCAGGATAATGTGGTCATGGCTTACACCACCTCCCTTCGTGGATACACTTTAAAACGGCTGGAAGAAATTGGCCAGGCCGATATCATCGTCGGTATCCCTTGCTTCAACAATGAAAAGACTATCGCCCACGTCATCCAGATGGTCACCCACGGTCTGGACAAGTATTACCGGAATCAGCGCAACCTGATTTTCATTGCCGATGGCGGCTCCACCGATGACACCCGGGAAGAAGCCAAGGAATTCCAGATTAAACCCTGGCAGGAAAAACTGGTTTCTATTTACCGGGGGATCGGGGGCAAGGGCTCGGCCCTGCGCTCGGTCTTCGAAGCGGGCTGCAAACTCAAGGTCAAGGCCTGTGTCGTGGTCGATGCCGATTTGCGCAGCATTACTTCGGACTGGGTCTTTAACCTGCTGGACCCGGTTCTGGAAAAGGGCTACGATTTCGTGGCCCCGATTTACCAGCGGCATAAGTATGACGGCACCATCACCAACAACATCGTCTACAACCTGACCCGGGCTCTGTACGGCAAGCGGATTCGTCAGCCCATCGGCGGCGATTTTGCTTTCAACC
>JANLGB010000317.1 GCA_024653405.1 Candidatus Saccharicenans sp. | reverse complement strand
ATCCGGGCGATGAAGGATGCCGAGCGGGTGATCATCGAAAATGAAGCCGGGACCAACATCAGCTTCAGCGTCAAGGGCCGGGAATGGCACAACGATAACGGCGATATCGGCAAGAAAGGCAAACATGGCAACCTGCCGGCTGGCGAATGTTATACTTGCCCGGTTGAAGAAACCTTTACCGGCAAGCTGGTCATCAGCCTGATCGACGACAAGCTGGGTTATGGTGAGATGGAGTTCAAGGAAGGGCGACTGGTGCGCTGGAAAGGCAAAGGGATTGAAGCCATAGTAAAAAATATCGGCTCTGACCAGACCGGATTCATGATCGGCGAGTTTGGCATCGGCACCAACCCCGGAGCCCGTATTTGCCCCAACATGCTGGAAGCGGAAAAAGCCTTTGGCACCGTCCATTTCGCCATCGGTGACTCGTACGGAATCGGCAAGAACAAGAGCAAGCATCATTACGACGCCCTGGTGGATAAGGTAACCATCATCGCCAAGGGGAAATACATCGCCAAGAATGGCAAGTTCCTGATTTAGAAGCCGCTGGCAGGTGGGGATTAATTCTCAGCCATTGAGGGCTGAAATTATAAGGAAGGGAACAAACTGCCGATGGCTAAATTTAACCTAAAAGAACTTTTACCCTATTACCAGGAAATGGCCATCCTGAAATACGGAGGAACCCTGGATTTCGAGCGGCTGGAAAAATCGATGGAGCCGCTCGGCCGGGAAGAGTTTTCCTACCGGCATCTGGAAACGCTCGAAGAAGATAATCTTTTTCCGGCCTGGTGGAAATTGCCGGAGCTCCTGCCGGAAGAGCTGGAGACCCTCAAGTGGGTTTTTAAGAATCCCCAGCCCCGCGACCAGGACCTGTTGCAGAAGCTGTTTGATATCTTTAAGAACATAGAAATCCTGTCCTGCCTGCTGCGGGTTATTTGCCCGCAGCATTATGGAATTTACAGTGCCCCGGTGGAAAACCTGTTGTCCATCAAAGCCGAGACCCCGGTTAAAAAATATCTAACTTACCTGGAGAACCTGGCCGAGTTGCAGGAAGAGTACCGGCTGGAGAGAATAGCCGACGTGGACATGGCTCTGTTCGCTCTCTGCTGTCTTCTAAACGAAGGCTACATCAGGCAAAATCCAGGGTATCATCAAATTTATGTGGACTACCTGGAGCGACCGAATCTGGTGAAAAAAATCTCAGCCCGCAATGCCTTGAGGCATCTCCGCCAGGAAAATATTTTCTACCTGGACCTGGCCGAATCCTTCCTGGAAACCGACCCGGAAATCGCCGGTATCCTGGCCGGGAAAGAGTTGGAAGGCCTGATTAATAACCTCTGGGAAAAAGAGAAAGACAAGAGCGGCCACAAGTTCTATAAGCCTTTGACTATGCCGGAAAAACTGGAAGAGCTGGCCCGGAGAAAAGTCTTCAGCGATCAGGTTAAAGAAGATATTCAGGGATGGTGGGACACCAGGAATGATTGCGTCCACCTCAACCTGTCCGAGGCCAGAGAGTCCCAGCTCCAGGACTTGCGAGTCCGGGTCAGCCAGATGATTGCCGGCCTCACCAAGCTCAAGGAGAAAATTGACACCCGACCTGTCTGAATATTTTTCACTGCTTTACTTTAAGAGCAATTATTGAAAAATTAGTGGCCCAATTTATGTTGTCGCCAACGGAGCCAGCAGGATACAGAAAAGCCCGACCAGATAAGGCCGCGGGATAAATATATGAATAACCATTCATATATTTATCC
>JANLGB010000316.1 GCA_024653405.1 Candidatus Saccharicenans sp. | reverse complement strand
GCCGGACCGACTCAGCAGATTGGCTGTGGAATAAATCTCTCAGCTTTTTTTTAAGCAGGCAGGGCTATTTTAGCGGCCGGTCCTCAGCCTCCAGCTTGTCCAGCCGGCTTAAATCTGGGTGTTTCAGGTGCCAGCCGGTGGCCTGCTGGTAGGCTCTGGCCAGACACAGGGCTTTCCCTTCAGCAAACAGGTTGCCGGTAAAGGATATGCTCAGCGGGTGACCGCTGTCATCGAAGCCGCAGGGGACCACCACCGTCGGATGCCCGGTCAGGTTGGTCAGCAGCAGGTTGGGCCCGGCCGAGGGGGAGACGTAGACGTCAATATCTTTCAGCACCCGGGCCATTTCTTCTATCAGCAGGGTCCGAAGGCGGTTAGCCTGGATGTATTCGACCGCCGGGATAAACCGGGCCTGGCGGAAGACATTGGGCCAGGCGTTCCGTCCTTGCCTGACCATCAGCTCGTCCAGGTTTTTCCTGGTTAGCTCATCAAAGGCAGCCGCTGCTTCCACGTTGAGGATGAAGCTTATCAGGTCGGAGTTTAACCTCGGCAGTTTGATTTCCACCGGTTCCAGACCCAGGCCTTTCAGGGTCTCGATTACGGCCAGGTATTTCTCCCGGTTATTGCGGACCCGGTCAAAAGCCTCTTTCAGATAGCCGATTCTAATTTTTTTCAAATCTTCCCGGCTATTGTAGGTGAAGGGCAGGTCAAAGACCGTTTGGTCCTTGCCGTCCGGTCCGACCAGGTACTTGAAGATCAGGGCCAGGTCTTCAACGCTGCGGGCAATGGGCCCGATTTTGTCCATGCTCCAGCTCAGGGCCATTGCCCCATAGCGGCTGACCCGGCCGAAGGTCGGTCGCAGACCGGAAGTTCCACAACGGGTGGAAGGAGAGACGATCGAACCCCAGGTTTCAGTGCCGATGGCAAAAGCCACCAGCCCGGCGGCCGTGGCCGAGGCTGAGCCGGCCGAAGAACCGCTCGAACCCTGCTCCGGGTCCCAGGGGTTCCTGGTCTGGCCGCCGAACCAGATATCTCCCCAGGCCAGCTCGCCCAGGCTGAGCTTGGCCACCAGGACCGCACCGGCCTCGGTCAATTTATCAAAGACGGTGGAGTTAATATCCAGTTGCTGCTCGCGGTAAATGGGGGAGCCCCAGGTAGTCGGGTAACCTTTGGTGGCCAACAGGTCCTTGAGCCCGTAAGGAATGCCGTGAAGAGGTCCGCGGTAGATACCGGCCGCCAGCTCCCGGTCAGCCTGGCTGGCCTGCTGCAAAGCCAGTTCCTCGGTCAGGGTGACCAGGCAGCGCAGCTTGGGGCCGTATTTTTTCAGCCTCTCCAGGTAGAGCCGGGTCAGGAATTCGGAGCCTATCCGTCGGTTCTTGATCAGCCAGGCCAGGTCGGTCACCGGGTAGAAGGCCAGGTCTTCCAGGTTTTCTGGCAGCTGGACCTCCTCCGGCTCATCGAAGATGAAAGTCGCATTTTCCTTTAGCGCTGCCAGGTCAAAGCCAGCGGGCAGCGGGTTAAAAATAAGGGCCGGAGAGACCGCATTGTCCAGAGTGATTTCCCTCATTCCTTTGAACTTTTCCAGGTTGGACCGGAGGTCTTCCAGCATCATCTTCTGTTCTTTGAAGGTGAATTCCAGGCCGGAAATCTTGGAGGCAGCCGCAATGTCTTGGACGGTCAGAGCCCGGCCCTTATAATGGTAAAGAGCCAGAGCTCCGCCGATGATCAGCAGGAGACATAATATCAGCCCCAGG
>JANLGB010000315.1 GCA_024653405.1 Candidatus Saccharicenans sp. | reverse complement strand
GCCGCATCGGCCGCCTGCTCGGCGTTTCCGCCATAGGCATCCACCACCGCAGCCGCGGCCATGGCTCCGGCCGCCCCGATTTCCACCTGGCAGCCAGCTACTTCAGCCGCAAACGTTGCCCGGCTATCGACTATGACCCCGATGGCCCCCGCGGCCAGAAGCGCCAGCAATACTTTCTCCAGGCTCATCCCTTCATCCTCAAGCAGCGTCACCAGAACGCCGGGTAAAGTCCCGGCCGACCCTCCGGTCGGAGCCGCACAGACCACTCCCCTTTTCCCGTTGACGTGCATCACGGCCATGGCCCTGGCCGCCGCCCTCAGGTAAAGCCCGCCTCCGGGAAGTTTCCCTTTTTTCTCCTCCAGGAATATTTTTCCGGCCGAAGGCTTTAATAACTGGATTTTTTCGTCCTCAAGCTCCAGCCCATCGTGAACTGCTTTTTGCATTATTTCAAAACGCCTCTTCGCTTCCCGGATTATCTCTTCTTTCGAAAGCCCAAGGCATTCTGATTCATACCCAAGGGCTAACTCCCCCAGGCTCAACCTCCGCTCCCCGGCCAGCCTGACCATGTCTGCAGCACTTCTAAAAGGGGGTTCTTTTTTTATAACCGGGCAGACAGGCTCAATCTTCCATAACCTTTTCACTCCAGGTATCAGCCTGATTTCACTCAGGAATTCGGGCGGGAAAGCCTCCCTGCTCCTGGCTGAGACCAGAACAAGGTTGTCCTTTTTCTGAAGGCCCGGCTTGTCGAGCAGCCCGACCATCGTGCCCAGTCTGTTTTCAATTCTTTGAACAGCCTCAGCCCCGACCTCTATGGCCAATTCATGAAAAGTCCCGGTAAAATAAACCTCCCAGTCTTCTATTCTGGTGATCTCAACCGACCCCCCGCCTACCGAGGCAGCTCTCAACCTGAGCCTGTCACCCTTCTCCGAGGTGAGCTCGATATCGGCAGTGTTGGGATGTTCGGGCCGCTCGAGTTTTCTTACCCTGAATTCAATCGCCACGCCATCTTCCCTGGCCAGTTCCAGGGACCGAAAAAAGCGCTCATCGCCAAGCTCTATTCCCAGGAACCCGCAGCCGAATGACAGGTCGGCAGCCTGTTCCCTGTAAGTCCGGGCATAAGAGCCCGCCGGGTCAAATGAAACTTCTACCTTTGTTACTTCTTCTCCGAGCAGCGACCGGGCAATTTTCCCGATAAAATAGGCCCCGGCCGTGTGGGAACTCGAAGGTCCCCTCATGACCGGCCCTATGACCTGGTTAAAAATGCTGATGTATTTCATGCGCTGCACCTCAGAAATAACTGGCTCCGACATTCTGCTTGACTGCCTTCCGATAGGCGCCAATGGCCACCACCGCATCCTGGATGGCCAGCCCCACCGATTTGAAGACCGTTATTTCATCCACATTCTGCCGGCCCGGCTTTTCTCCGGCAATCACCTCTCCGATTTCGCCGCTCACCATATCCCAGCTTACAAGCCCTTCATTTACCGGTATGATAAGATCCCCGGCTTCTTCCCCGGCTGCCTCCAGGCTATCCACAAAAACCCGGCTTCTTTTAATCGTTTCGCTGTCAAGCTCCCGGACTTCAGGCTTGAAAGAGCCGATGGCGGTCACATGTGTCCCTGGCCGGAGCCACTCGCCCTTAAAGACCGGTTCCCTGGAATTTGTAGCCGTAATAACCACGTCAGCCTGATGGATGGCCTTCTCAATATCCTCCGTAATCACAATTTCAAGCCCCAGCCTGTTACCCATTTCCAAGGC
>JANLGB010000314.1 GCA_024653405.1 Candidatus Saccharicenans sp. | reverse complement strand
GGCAGAGGGCGAAACCAAGGGTTCTATACTGATAGAAACGGAGCTCGGCCAGCACCAAGTAGACTTGAGGATCGTTGAGGAAGACTCATATGGCGCGGCCCTGCAGTATTTCACCGGCTCCAAGGCCCATAATATCAAGCTGCGCGGGCTGGCCAAAGATAAGGGACTGAAGATATCGGAATACGGGGTTTTCAAGGGCGAGAAGAAAATTGCCGGTAAAACCGAGGAAGAAGTCTACAAAGTCTTCGGCCTGCCGGTGTTCCCACCCGAAATGCGCGAAGACCGGGGCGAAATCGAGCTAGCCCTGGAAGGGAAATTGCCCGAGATAATCGAGCTCAAGGATATCCGAGGTGACCTGCATGTCCACTCCAACTGGAGCGACGGGGTAATGTCTCTGAAAGAGCTGGTGGAACATGGGAAAAAAATCGGTTATAGCTATATCGCTGTCTGCGACCACTCGCAAGCGGCCAAATACGCCCACGGCCTGAGCCCTGATCGGCTGGCCGAACAAATCAAGGAAATCGACCGAATAAACGCCAAGCTTAAAGGCTTCCGGTTGCTGAAAGGAACCGAAGTGGATATCCTGCCTGACGGCTCGGTTGATTTCCCCGACAGCCTGCTGAAAAAGCTCGACCTGGTGGTTGCTTCAATTCATTCCGGATTTAAGAAAAATGTGACCGAGAGAATCATCTCGGCCCTGAGGCATCCGCTGGTTGATATCATCGGCCATCCCACTGGCCGCCTCATATCAGGTCGTGAAGGCTACGATGTAGATATAGATAAAGTCATTGAAGCCGCTGCCGAGTATGGAAAAATTCTGGAATTGAACGCCTACTACGACCGCCTGGATCTTGATGAGTTCAATCTGAAGAAAGCCAAAGAGAAGGGTATTCTCATTGCTATCGGCACTGACACCCATTATGCCCATGGCTTCCAGATGATGCGCTTTGGAGTGGGAGTGGCCCGCCGGGCCTGGCTCAGCCCAAAGGACGTAATCAACACCCTGCCAGTTGATAAGTTGTTTAAGGCCATTGGAAAGTAGCGGACTATCAGCGTAAGCCTGCTCTGCTCGTCTTCATATTCTTGCCTGAAATATTAACGATATCTTGTGATAAAACAGCAGGTGGACTCAATCCTGCACACTATCAGCACAGCATATTTGCTGCTCAGATATGGAGAGCTCTCTATGGCCCTATTATGTTTTCTGGCTATCTTCGCGTCGTGACCACTTATGAAACCTGACGGCTCTTTCATTCAGTAAATAAGTATAACGGGAAGCCTCGAAATTAAGAACCTTATTGACTGATTCTTCGACCAGGTTAAATTTCGGTCCATAGAGTATTCCTCTTATCCTTGGGAACGGCTGGACCTTAAAAGCTGGACTTATTTTCTGCCATACTGACACCGCTTCTTTTTTTTGTCCCCTCTCCCAGAGCAGACATCCCAGTGCATACCGTGCCCGATCCGCAGTCTCCCCGCCTTTTTCGACCAGATAGTTATATATATTTACGATTTCCTTAGTATATCGACTAAGAGCATCTTCCACCGAGCTAAAATCGGAGGCGGATAGAAATTTGGCCAGCTCATCGAAAACTGTTTTTATGGTTAAAGCCTTGGCCTGCGAATTGAAAACATAATCCACATTAATTTTTCTTTCCAGGCAAACGCTGGCTTCAAGATAGGCCTGGTGGAGATAATCAATCGTTCTTCTTTCAAAGTCCAAAGCGGAGGCCAAGCAAAATAAGAACTCGGTAGCCAGGTG
>JANLGB010000313.1 GCA_024653405.1 Candidatus Saccharicenans sp. | reverse complement strand
AGCCGGCCGGCTGATTTTCCCTTCCTGAAGTTTGATGGCCAGAAAATCATCTCCAGCACCGAAGCCCTGTCGCTGCCCGAGCCGCCGAAAAGCCTTCTGGTGGTCGGGGCCGGGGCCATCGGGCTGGAACTGGGCTCAGTCTATCAGAGGGTTGGCACCGAAGTCACTGTCTTGGAAATTATGCCCAACATCCTGCCCGGAACCGACCTGGCCACTGCCCAGAGGCTGGAGCGCATCCTCAAGAAACAGGGCCTCAAAATCTATACCCGGATGAAAATAGAAGCGGCCGAAGTTGGGGAAAAATCGGTGAAACTTAAAGGAGTCAGCCTGGCTGATGATAAGCCTTTTGAATTCAGCGCGGAAAAAATCCTGATTGCTGCCGGGCGGAAACCAAACCTAGAAGACCTGGTCTGGGATGAGACAGTTCTTAAGCGCCAGAAAGGCAATTTCGTGGAAGTGAATGAGCGAGCTGAGACTTCAATTCCCGGCATTTATGCCATCGGCGATTTAATCGGCGGTAAGCTCCTGGCCCACAAAGCTTACCATGATGGAATCGTGGCCGCTGAAAATGCTGCCGGTAAGGAAAGGCGGCTCGATTACAGCGCGGTTCCGGCGGCCATCTTCACCGAGCCGGAACTGGCCACGGTCGGGCTCTCCCAGGAAGAAGCCCAGGGCCGGGGTATCGAAATCAAGGTGGGGGAGTTTCCGCTCCAGGCCAACGGCCGGGCCCTGACTCTTGATAGCTACGAGGGAATGGTCCGGGTGATTGCCGACAAGAAAACCGACCAGGTACTCGGGGCCCATCTCCTGGCTCCCCACGCCAGCGAGATGATCCCGGTGCTGACTATGGCCGTCTCCCGGCGTCTGAAGCTCAAGGACCTGGATTCCATAATCTACATCCACCCGACCATCTCCGAGTCCATTCCCGAGGCCGCCCTCAAAGCCAACGGCCTGGCCCTACATATCTTGAACCAATAATCTTGAGCGCCAGATGGCCATTAGAGCCTGGTAGCCGGGGATAGCATCTTATATTTATAAATTTATAAATATAATAAGGTTCTTTGCTCGAGAATGTGGTCAACAGAGAAATATGCCCGGTTCTGCTGATGTCAACTGAGAAAAATTTAATTCTCGAAAAAAAATTGTTTCCAGTAGCCAGAAAGGAGATTAATCGCGGTCTGGCCCAAGTCCCGGAAATTTCGTTTTTTTATTTTCCCCTTTCCGCTCTGGGGGCGATTTTATGCAGATTTTAATTGACTAAAAGCAGTGATTATTTTATCATCACCTCTCAATAAAATTTATTTTGGAGGACGTAATGGAGAAAAAGGTTACCGTGGAAGAACTGTTGGCTAAAGCCGAACAGCCAAGGAGATCCAGAAGGACCCGGAAAAAGCCTACGAGATGACCAACAAGGGCAATTTCGTGGCTGTCATCACCGATGGTACCAGGGTCTTGGGGCTGGGTGACATCGGGGCCATGGCCGGACTGCCGGTTATGGAAGGCAAGGCCCTGCTCTACAAGTACCTGGGCGGAGTTGATGCTTTCCCCATCTGCATTAATGAGAAGGACCCGGACAAGTTCATTTACATTGTTAAAGCCCTTCAGCCCACTTTCGGAGGTGTCAACCTGGAAGACATTTCCCACCCGAAGTGCTTCCACATTCTGGACACCCTGAGAGCCGAGTGCGAAATCCCCATCTGGCACGACGACCAGCAGGGTACCGCCTGTGTCACCGTGGCCGGACTGATCAATGCCCTCAAGAT
>JANLGB010000312.1 GCA_024653405.1 Candidatus Saccharicenans sp. | reverse complement strand
GCCAGTAAAAAATTCTGTCTTTTACCACCTGATGAAGGCCGAACCCCAGGTAAAGCCGGCTCCGAAAGCGGTCAGGGCTACCAGCATCCCCGGCTTGATCCGGCCATCCTTGACTGCTTCTGACAGGGCAATGGGAATGGAGGCGGCGGTGGTGTTGCCGTAGCGGCTGATATTCCTGATCACTTTTTCTTCCGCGAGCTTCAGGCCCCTGGCCACCATCTGGGAAATCCGGTCATTAGCCTGGTGGGGAATCAGGTAATCGATGTCGTCGACCGTCAGCCCGAGATGCTTCAGCCCATGCAGGACGGACTGGGGCATTTTTTCGCAGGCATTTTTGAAAACCGTCCGGCCATTCATCCGCGGGTAGAATTTTCCCTGAGCAAAAAATTCCGGCCTAAAAGTTGGATTATCCTTCGAAGACGGTTTTTCCATCCACAATTCGCTGACGAAGCGGCCATCAGAGAAAAGATGGCAGGAAAGCAGTCCCCGGCCGTCGCCGGAATCATTGGCCTCGAGTATAACCGCTCCGGCCCCATCGCCAAACAGCACGGCCATATCCCGCCCCTCGTCTGAATAATCCAGGTTGGCCGATTGTAGTTCGGCCGCTACCAGCAAGATTTTCTTGAAGGTTCCGGTCCGGATGTACTGGTCGGCCACCGACAGGGCATAGATGAATCCGGAGCACTGGTCTCGGACATCCAGGGCGCCTATTTCCCCCAGCCCCAGTTTGGCCTGTACCATCACCCCGATGCCCGGGAAATAGTGATCCGGGGACAGGGTGGCGGCGATGATAAAATCAATTTCAGCTTTGTCAATCCCGGCGTCTTCAATAGCCTGGAGGGCGGCTTCGGTGGCCAGGTCTGAGGTCCCGACTCCCGGCTCAGCCCAGCGTCTTTCGATAATTCCGGTGCGCTCCCGGATCCACTGGTCTGAGGTGTTCATCATCTTTTCCAGGTCAAAATTGGTGACCACCCGGGGAGGAACGTAATGTCCGATTCCCTTGATTACAGTTCTTCTCTCCATGAACTTTAACTCCTCCCTATTAATGTTAAGATGTTAAAAGTTAGCAGAAAAACTGGCCTGAATAAAGAGAATTTTTATAACCACTTATTTTCCTGGTACCAGGAAAGGGTTGCGGCCAGAGCCCGGGGGAAGTCCCAGCTGGTTTCAAAGCCCAGGTCCCGCTTGATCTTGCTGACCTCGGCCACCCAGTACTGCTTTTCCAGGTCATGGCACTTGCTCCGGTTGAGAGCGCTAGGCTGGCCAGAAATCCTGGCCACCGTTTCCGAAACTCCGGCCAGGCCATTAACCAGCCAGAGAGGGCAGGCGATTTTTTTAACCTTGCGCTTCAATATCCTGGCGGCTTCCAGGCCGATTTCTTCCCAGCTCCGGGGTACCGGGTCGGCCACGTTATAAATCTCTCCGCTGGTAATCGGGGCGGTGGCGGCGATTTCCAGGGCCCGGACCAGGTCGTCTACGTAACAAAGGCTCATAAGCAGCGGCTTATTGAAGGTAAGCAGCCAGCCCCTTTTAACCGTCTGAAAAAATTGTAGAAAATCCCGGTCGCGCGGACCGTAGATGGCAGCGGCCCGCAGGATAACCACCGGCAGCTGACCCCTGTGTTTAAGGACTTCTGCTTCGGCCAGCAGTTTACTGTGGCCGTAGGGCGAGGCCGGGGCTGGCGGTTCCTCTTCCCGGACCGGGGTTCCGTCGGCTGAGGGCCGACCGGCAGCCAGGCTGCTCAGGTGAACGAACCTGGGGGCCAGGC
>JANLGB010000311.1 GCA_024653405.1 Candidatus Saccharicenans sp. | reverse complement strand
CCAGCATCACCGGTCCCCGGAACCCCTGGGCCAGGATGGTGATGCTGGCCGCGGCGGCCGAGGAAACGGCAGCCGACCTCTACGATGGCCGAGGGGATGCTTACTGCGGCCTGCTCAACTCTTCCTACAATGTCGGACTGCGGCAGCTCAAGGTTCATATTCCCGAGTACCCGGTGGGCACGGCCGCGGAAGTGGCCCGGATGATTGAAGAATTCGTCCCGGTGGCTAGGACCTGGCTCGGACTGAAGAACTTGAAAATATTCGGCTTCGGGCCGAGACCCCAGGACTTTTATGCCTGCAATGCCCCCATCAAGCCTCTCTTCGACCTGGGCGTGGAGGTGATGGAAAATTCGGAGCTTGACCTCTACGACCTATTCTTGAAGGCGGCCGGATCTCCCGAGATCAAGGCAGTGGCAGCCGAGATGGCTCGGGAACTCGGCAGCGGCAACAACTATCCAGAATTGCTGGAAAAGCTGGCCCAGTACGAAGTGGCCCTGCTCAAATTCATGGAAAAAAACCTTGGGGCGTCCAAGTACGGGGCCTTTGCCAACAAGTGCTGGCCGGCCTTTGAAAGCTATTTCGGCTTCGTCCCCTGCTACGTAAATTCCAGGCTGGCTACCCGGGGGACCCCGGTGGCTTGCGAGGTGGACATCTACGGCGCCCTGAGCGAATACCTACTGACCTGCGCCACCGAACTTCCGGCTACCCTGCTCGATATCAACAACACCGTCCCGGCCGATATGTATGAGAAGAACCGGAAAAGAATTGGCGATTACAAACCAACAGATTTATTCATGGGCTTCCACTGCGGCAACACCGCGGCCTGCTGCCTGCTGGGACCGGCCTTAAAGTACCAGCTGATTATGCACCGGCTGATGGAACCAGGAAAAGAGCCGGAGATAACCCGCGGCACCCTGGAAGGCAGGCTCAGGCCGGGCCAGGTGACCATTTTTCGGCTGCAGGGAACAGCCGATTCTAAACTCCGATCCTACGTTGCCCAGGGGGAGATTCTGGATATCGAGCCCCAATCGTTCGGAAGCATCGGCGTTTTCGGCATAAAGGAAATGGGGCGTTTCTATCGGCACGTTTTGATAGAAAAAAGGTTCCCCCACCACACGGCAGTGGGCTTCAGGCCTGCCGGGAAAACCCTGTTTGCCCTGGGAAGAATGCTCAATCTGCCTGAAATATATTATAACCAATCAGTGAGCCTCCCCTATTCGACGGAAAACCCATTCTAAACAGGGCGAGCAGGGGGCACCTTTAGTTTTCCCTGTTTTGGCTTTGGACAGATTTTTTAGAAAGAAAATTAAAAAAAATAACGGATATCGTTAAGTGTCCTTATTTTATTCTGCCTCCGATTTTATAAGTTAAATATCACTCAGGCAAATTCTTACTGTAACCGTTACCCCTATTAAGGGCTATATCTCCTGAAAAATGACCAGAAAGTGACGATTTCTGGCTCTCAACCCTACCCCCTGACTTCTACTTTTGAACTTTACAAAATGTCTACTTTTGATCTTTAAGGAATACTTAAGAAGTTTTTTCTTGACAGGGCAAGGGCAAAGAAATAGATTAAATAATGAGCTGGGGCAGAATTAACCCTCTGAGCAAAGGAGGATAAACAATGAGAAAATCGATTCTGGTTTTGGTTTCTCTCTGTTTGTTGCTGGGCCTTATGTCCGGCACAGTCAGCGGCTGGGAAAAGGGAACTCATGCTTTCATCGCCGACAAGCTTAAAAAAGCCAACGGCCCTTACAACATCGAAGAGATGTACGGA
>JANLGB010000310.1 GCA_024653405.1 Candidatus Saccharicenans sp. | reverse complement strand
GACGAAACCTTCGCTCGAGGCCGCTTCCCACCACATGCCTTCGGCCTGGGGAGCTACCAGAAGATAGCCGGCCATATCATCGGATTTCATCAGCTCCTGGTAGGCCTCAGTTAAGGCCTGGTCTCCCCGGCCATCCCCGCCACCGAAATATACAACAACCGGAAAAACTTCGTTAGGGTCATAGTCCACCGGCAGGTAAATAAAATAAGGCTGAATCTTACCGGAAACCGGGTTGCGGATGAATTTCTTGTAAAAGCCACCCAGGTGCTCGCCCGGCGGCTTCATGAATTTCAGCAGCATCTGGAGTTTATCGAGTCCGGGATTGATTTCCGGCTCAGCTTCGGTCTGGCCGTAGATGTATTGCTGCAGTTTCTGGAATTCCTGTTTGTAAGTGCCGGGGACAAAATAAGAGCTCCGCTCAAAAAAATTGCGAGCCCGGGCCCGAAGCGGGTCAGCCGGGTTCAAGGCCATGGCTTTAAGCGGCAATGGATTGGAGGCATGGAGAGCCAGGGCCTTAGCCGCATTGAATCTCACAACCGGGTCGGAATCGTTAATGAAGCTTCCGAGCTGCAGTCCGTTCGGAACCCCGCGGATGGCGCAATAGGCCGCGGCCAGCCGGCGCCGGCTCTTATCCGGACTGTCAAGGAAGCTCTTGACCACGGAAGCTGGCACTTTGAAAAAATCCCTGGCCAGGGCCGCATGCAGGATAGCCTTATTCAAGAAATCATCGCCCAGCATTTCGGCCGGGGTCATCTTTTTCAGGCCCAGGAATGAATAAAGATAGGTTTCTTTTACTAACTTGCGGTTGACCAGGTATTCACCGGTGTATTCCAGACTTTCGAGCAACCCCGATTCCTTGAAGAAACTGGCTCTTAGCCGGCCGCCGGCTACCTGGCCCTCGAATAAATGCATCTCACCCACGACCCAGGGAATCACTCCCTTATAGGTCATGACCACGGGCTCCTCGGCCTCCACCTGGTAGGTTAGACCCGGATAGACCGGACCTTCGGGCAGGGCAAAGATGCGGGTGGCCAGAGGATGTAGCCCCGAGAACATTTCGTTGTAATAATAGCTGTGGTTCAGGTTGCGGCCGGAAGAATCCACCTCAACCACCCGGGTGGCCTGGAGGTCAAAATCGGTCTGTTCCACCAGGGCGTCAAAGATCTCTTCCGGAGAAAGAACGGCTTCCAGTTCCTTCTGGTTCAGGAGCTGAGCTTTTTCGCGGTTATATTGCATGGCCAGGATATAGCGGCCGTCACGTTCGGCTACGGTGGCCACCTTGACCGACCATTCAATCCTGAACTTGAAGAATTCGGGTCGGTTGAGGGCGACCTGTCGCTCGGCGTAAAAGACCTGCTTATAGGTGATGACGTCCCCGACCGAACGTTTGTAGCGGAGGATGATGCCTTCTTCGGGCCAGGGTCTGGCCGGCAGGATGAATTTATTAAACCCGAGATGATTCGAGCCCATGACCATGGCCACGAGGGGGGTGGGGGATGAAGCTATTAGGGCTGAAATTATTAAGATCAGGGTTAGAAGCAAACCAGAGATAACTCTTTTAACCGCAGTGGCATAAGCATTCATAGAAACACTCTCCAGGCCTGGACCCTTATCGGTGAGGCGGCCAGGGCGGCTGCCTCCAGGACCATCAAAAACCAGTCTTCAGGCTAGAATTCAAAGTGACTTTAATTTAGATAATTTTGACGACGGCTGGGCCCTTTTCTTCCCTTAAGAGGGGACACCTGTCAGGTGTCCCCTCTGAGACCATCCTCGCTAAAATAAATCACTGATTATAAA
>JANLGB010000030.1:8640-15465 GCA_024653405.1 Candidatus Saccharicenans sp. | reverse complement strand
GAACCATGTTTATCTTCGGGACGGCAGAAGGCCAGGGGAGAAGAAAAAGGCTGTGGGTAACCATGAGTTATCCGATCTGTAAAGGATGTTTTCATCAAGTAATAAAAAAAGTAATGTAAGTAAAAATGACCCTGTCTGCCCGGGCTCCGGCCACTTATAGGTTGAAGCGGTAGGTGAACTTGACCAGAAAGACATTATCCCCGGGGGCGGTGAATAGGTCCCCCAGGTCCCGGCCCAGGGAAAAATCTCCGGGGTTGGCATAGTCGGCCCTATTCTGGGTCCAGACCAGGTAGAGCAGCGAACCCAACCGGTATTCCCAGCGCAGGACCACGGTTCCGCGCAATGATTTGTAATTAAAGTCCGGGTTGTAGATGGAGAAAGGCGAAGCCGGTCCGCTGCCGTCCGGGTCGATCAGATAGTAACCATCCTGGTAATTGATGGTGGAGGACCCTTCGCCGAAGACCAGGTAATCATAACTCCGGGGCAGGTTTAGTTGCTTGAAGCGGTCGAAGTGGCCGACCGCCAGGTAAGGCTGGAGGTAGACCTGGAGGCTAAGCCTGGGATTGAAGATCCAGTTCAGTCTGAGTTCGGCTGCCACCAGCGTCTGGTCGATCCGGCCAAAGACATAGCGCCGCCCGTAGGTGGCAGTCATCAGAGGGTCAGCCAGGGAGGTCAGCCACTGAGTTTCGTTAATATCCTGACCTGCGGAAGGTCCGAAGGATAGGTTAAAGTTGGGCCTTGGTTTCCAGCGCAGGCCCAGACTCAGGTTCCACTGTTCCTGTTTTTTCCTGGTTTCTCCATAGTAAGCGGAGCTATAGAAAACGAACTTCCGGCGGGTGTCGGTTTCCAGGCTGAGCTGGGCCAAGTAGCCGGAGGGAATCAGGGCCAGAGGACCGCCGCGGGTGAGGGTGTTGCTTAAGATTTGCGGGTAAAGCAGAAAGGTTCCATCCAGGCTCCACCAATTGCGGAAAACACCCTGGAGGTTGAGCAGCCAGCTCTCGAAAGTCTTGTTCCAGCCGAAATCATGGTTCTGTTCCAGTCCGCCGATCAACAGGGCCTGCCGGAAAACCTTTCCCGGCTTGGTCCACATGTAACCGTAAAAAGCCTGGAAGTTTATCCGGTCAGAAATGCTTCTCTGGTAACCGGTGTCGTTAGGGTCGAAGCCCGGGCTAAGGACTCCGGCTGAAAGATAGACGATAGAATGGCCCTGCTGCTTGGCCAGGCTGAACTTTCCTCCCAGTCCGGTCAGGCTGGTGGCCTCCGGGACAAGGCTGACATGGGTGGCGTCCGGCCGCTGGAAGTAATGAATGGAAGAGCGCTGGATCCGGTAAATGGCAGCAGAATGGCCGTGAATTACTGTCCCGCCGGCCCAACCTCCCAGGACCCAATTTCTTTTTTTGTCAAGGAAAGCCCAGCCGTCAAAAGCCAGACTAAAAGCTTCACCGGCCAGGAGCGACCTCAGGCTGTCTGTCCGCAGGTTGCGGACGACCGAGGTCAGCAGGAAGCCAAAGCCCTGCTGTCCCCGGTTGAATTCTTTTAGACCCCGGAAAATCCCAAAGTAGCTCAGCGGGGCCACTTCGTCGCGGTAGCGGCTGGTCAGGTCATCAACGGTGGCGTACTCCCGGGCGGTGACGGCGTTGATAACCCCGATGTTCCAGCCTGAACCCAGTTTCCCGGTCAGCTTGAAAGCCCCGATAATGGTGGAACGGTCGGGAAAATTAACATAGCCATCGTGCTGGGGATAGCCCTGGGGCTCACGCCCAATCCGGCGGCTGTAAAACAGGCGGGGGTTGGGCCAGTTCTGATCGGCATTGATGTAAATGCCGCCCCGGCCGAAATTGGTGAAAATGGAAGAACCTTCGATGAAGAAAGGTCTTTTCTCTTCGTAGTAGGTTTCGTAAGCGGTCAGGTTGATGACTGCCGGGTCTACCTCCACCTGGCCAAAGTCGGGGTTGATGGTCAGGTCCAGGTTAAGATTGGTCTTGAGTCCAGCCTTAAGGTCGAGCCCAATATTTCCCTGGTATTTATGCCCGGTCTCGAAGGGATTGCCGGGCTCGGCCGGGCGGAAACGGGCCTGACCGACAGAGTAAGGAAAAGCTTCGATCCGACGGCCAGGATTGATATTCTCGATTCCTTCCAGCCGGGCAAAGCGCGAGACGAAGGCGTTATCTTCCTTGGGTACCCAGGCGAAGGACACTTTTTCGTTCTTCCGCTTGATTATTCTCTGGAAGTTGACTCCCCAGACCTGGTTTTCTTTGCGGGGAAACCGGAGCTGGTTAAAGGGAATCCGCATCTCCACGCTCCAGCCATCGGCCAGCACCCTGGTCCTGGCTTCCCAGACCCCATCCCAGCTCTTGTCCTCGCTGATATCGTTATAGAGGGCCTTGTCTATCATGGAGCCGGCCGGGTTGACCCAGAAAGAAAAACCGCTGCGCCGGTCAAAATAGGGGTCAACGCAGAAGATAAACCAGTCGGAATCGACCGAGTAATCACGGCGTCCGAGCTGCCCGATTATCCCTTTCGGGTCCGAGTCATGGCAGAAAGCGGCCACGTACAGGTTGGCGCTGTCATAAAAAACCCAGACCCTGGTCTTTTCCGTGGCCTGGGCTCCGTCCACCGGGTCGGTCTGGATGAAGTCCTGGCAGGCTGTCTGCTGGTAGCAGGCTTCGTTCAGAAAGCCGTCCAGCTGGAATTCGCCGGCCAGGCGTAAAGCCCTGACCACCTTGTTTTCCTGGGCCTTTTTCAGGGCTTCCTTATCAATCTCAGCTTGCTGTCCCGGTGCCGGCAGCAGAGTCCCCTGAAAAATCAATAATTCAAAAAGGATAAAAAGAACGAGGCCAAGTCTTAATCGTAGCATCCGGATTTGCCTCCCTATAAACGAATCCTCCCTTCAAATTTTTTAGTCGTAATTATACGCAGAAATTTGAAAAAAATCCGGGCCAAAAAAATTTTTTAAGTGGTCAGGATTTTCGGGGAGGCCAGGGCTATCTGACCTGGCATTCCGGTAGCGTCGACCCTTCAGCCAGCCTGGAATGAGCTCCAATTTTTTTCTGCGGCTGTTACTTAACCAGGTTGCCGTCACCATCAAGGTAGACAATCTGGCCGAGGCCAAGTTCCTGCAACTGTTTTTCCACCTTGCTTCTATCGCCCACCACCACCCAGACCAGGCTGTTGGGTTGCAGGACTTTTCGGGCAGCCCGGTTTAGGTCTTCGGGCTGGAGGCGGCGGAGCCGGGTGGCGTACTTCTGGAAATAGTCATCGGGCAGCTGGAAATTGGCCAGCTCGATCAGTGAACTTTCCACCGCGGCCATGGTTTCCCACTGGCCGGGTAGCTGGTTTGTTTTGCTGCTCAGGGCATTCTGGAACTCTTCCCTGGTGACCGGCTTTTTCCCGAGCATTCCTTCCATCTCGGCCGTCAGCTCCAGGATGGTTTCCCTGGTCTTGTCGAGCTGGACCGGGGCCACGGCGACAAAAGGTCGCTGGGCCCTGGCCGGCAGGATGACCGAGAAAGCTCCGTAGCTCCAGTGTTTCTCTTCCCTTATGTTCATGTTGATTCTGGAGACGAAATCCCCGCCAAAAATGTAATTCACCAGGTCCATGGCCAGGTCATCCGGATCGGCCGGTGAGGGCACGGGCAGGCCGGCCATGACCATAGATTGAGGTGCTCCCGGTTTGTCTATCAGGTAGACCGCCGGCCTGGGACGAGGGCTAACCCGGTCCAGGTTCTTCCGGGGCATATCTCCCGGTTGCCAGTCCTTGAAGATTTTTTCCAGCCTGGGCTTGATTTCAGCCATGGTCACATCGCCGGTGACGACCAGGGTGGAGTGATTCGGTTTGAACCAGGTTTTATGGAACTTGATCAGGTCTTCTCTCTTGATTTTAAGCACGGTCTCTTCGTAACCGCTACCGGTAAGCGGATTGCCGTAGGCATGACCCTGGCCGAAAATTAACTTCGGCAGAACCCTGATGGCCAGGGTGGTCGGGGCAAATTTTTCCTGTTGAATCCTGGCTATCTGTATCTTTTGCAGTCGCTGGAAATCGGCCTGGGGGAAAGACGGATTCAGGATAACATCGGCATATATATCAAGGGCCGGGTCGAGATTCTCCTTGAGCACTCCCAGGCTAACATAGGAAAAATCCAGGGCCGAGCTGGCCTGGAGCTCGGCTCCCAGCAAAGCCAGCTCTTCACTGATCTGGAGCGAGGAACGCCTGGCCGTGCCCTCGTCCAGCATCTGCATGGCGAAATAGGCGGTCCCGGGCAGGGCCAGTTGGTCGGCAGCGTAACCGGCATCGACCATCAGCCCGAGCCGGACATAGGGAATGGTGTGGCGCTCGGCCAGTATTATCTTGAGGCCATTGCTCAGGCTGGCCTTCTGAACCTGCGGGAAGCGGGCCGGGGGAGCCGCGGACGGTTCGGGTCGGCGGCTGCGGTCAACGTCCGTCTTCTCCGCAGAGAGCTGGGGATAAGGGTGGATTTCCAGCACATAAACGCCGTCCGCCAGCCATTTTTTCGCAGTCTCCTTGATTATCTCCGGCGTAGCTTCTCTGACGTGCTTTAGATTTTCCTGGTAATAATCCGGACGACCGCCGAAGACCTGGCTTCTGGCCAGGATATCGCACTTGCCGGAGAAGCCACCAATTTTTTCTATTCCTCTGATAAAATCAGTCAGGTAGCCGGTCCGGACTCTCTGCAGTTCTCCAGGTTCAGGCCCGTCTTTTAGGAAGCGAGCCAGTTCTTCCTTTATGGCCTGTTCCAGCTTGTCTAGAGCCACCCCGGGCCTGGCATCGGCCGTGATGAAAAATATCCCGGCTATCTCCCTCAGGTCGACATAGGCCGAGATGCTGGAAGCAATCTGTTCCTCGTAGACCAGCCTCTTGTAAAGCCGCGAATTTTTCCCCTGGCCCAGGATGCTGCTGGCCAGGTCCAGGTAATCAGCTTCGGCCGTGCCCCATTGCGGAATGTTCCAGGCCAGGTAAATTCTGGCCTGCGACACCCGGTCTTCAACTTTCTGGCGCTGTTCGCCGCTTCTCCTGGCCACCCAGGCAGTATGGCGAGCAACCGGAGGCAAGGGCGAAATGCTCCCGAAATATTTTTTAACCTTTTCCAGGACTTCCCGGGGGTTGATGTCACCGGCAATGACCACCACCGCGTTGTTGGGGCCGTAATAGCTGGAGAACCAGTCCTGGACATCTTGCAGGCTGGCCCGGTCGAGGTCTTCGATCGAGCCGCCTACAGTCCAGGAATAGGGATGGCCGGCCGGGAAAAGAGCTTTAGCCAACAGCTCTTCGGCAATAGAATAGGGCTCATTGGCGTACTGCCTTAATTCATTCTGGACGACGCCGCGCTGTTCATCCAGCTTGGCCTGGTCGATGGCTCCCTTGAGATGACCCATCCGGTCCGATTCCAGCCACAGAACCAGGTCCAGGGCGGAAACCGGGACCGTTTCAAAATAATTGGTCCGGTCTTCGTTGGTGGTTCCGTTGATGTCGGTTGTCCCGAATTGCTGCAGGGCCTTGAAAAAGTCGTCGTTGTAGTGTTCGCTGCCGTTGAACATCAGGTGCTCGAACAGGTGAGCAAACCCGGTCTTGCCCGGTTTTTCGTTCTTTGACCCGACGTGGTACCAGACATTAAAGGCCACGATCGGGGCCTTATGGTCTTCGTGCAGGATGACCGTCAGGCCGTTGGACAGAACATGTTTCTCAAAAGTAATATTTATTTCTTGGCTGCCCTGGGCCCGGGCCGGGGCGCTCCAGGCTCCGGCCAGCAAGATGAAAATTAGAACAAGGGCTAACGAACTCAAGCCCTGGTGGATAAAAAAACTTCTGCGGTTATTCATAGATTTCTCCTTATTGAGACTTATTATTAAATACGGATTTTGTCCTTTTTGGGTCTTGCTTTTTGCCTCTTTTTGCTTATTAATTTCAAGAAACCAGCTCTCTTCCGAGGTTATAAGCTTCCTTCAGGGCGGTTTTATTTTTCTTGACCTGTCCGGGCCCGGCCGAGGTGGCATAGACCATCCCACTTATCTCCGCTCCCAGGTAACTGAAGATATCCTGGTAAGCCCTGAGGGCATTGACCCCTCCTGAGGAAAAGACATCCTGGTCGGCATAGGTCAAAATCAGGCCAACTTTCTTGTCCTTAAAACACCGATATTCATCGGCACCAAAAGCATACCAGCGGTCGATGAACAGCTTGGTCTGGGCATTGATGGTAAACCAGTAAACAGGATGGGCCAGAATTATGGCTTCGGCCTGTTGTAACCGGGGATAGATTTTTTTCATATCATCCTTCTGGACGCATTGGCCCGGCCCGCGGTCCCGGCAGCGGTCGCAGGCGCGGCAGGGGTTGACTCGTAGGCGGGAGAGGTTGATGACTTCAACCGAGGCTCCGGCCTTCCGGGCCGCCCTGGCTGCTTCCACCGCCAGGATGGCGCTGTTGCTGTCCCGTCTCGGGCTGCCGGTAAAAACCAGCAATTTCTTTTTCATCTTAACCCTCTTTTTGATTTCTTGACTGGCTCTTAAAGATGGTAAAAAGAGCGATGACTATCCAGATGGAATTGACTCCGACCGAGGGGTAAGCTCCGAAGTGGAAAGCATTCCAGAGCAGGCAGCTGCTGCCGGCCAGGTTGAGCAATTGGTAGGTCAGTGAATCGCCGGCCAGCTTGCGGCTGGAGACCAGGGTATAGGCCAGGAGCAGCATCAGGGCTCCCAGCCAACCGGCCAGGTTGACCAGCAGGTTATGGTTCATAAGGATTAACTCCGAAATTAATTAGAGTGAATTATACAGGAAAGGCCGGTTTTAAGAAACAGGATGGTTGAGAAAAA
>JANLGB010000030.1:0-8630 GCA_024653405.1 Candidatus Saccharicenans sp. | reverse complement strand
GCCCCGGCTGCGTCTGTAATTAGAGAAACAAAAGAAAGGAGGAAATGATGGCTGAACGGAATTTCAATCCGGTACGGAAAGAAAAATTAACGGTGGAGGAGTTTGTCCACCTGGCCATTAAATCCCTGAGACTGGGCGAGTTTAAGGGCATCCACTCGGTCTACAGCGGGTTTAATGAGGCTTTTAAGAAATATTTTGGCCAGGACCCGGTCCAGGCCACTAACCGCCTGGCCGAGGAAAGGAAGATTGAAATCAGGCCGATCAAGGGTGGGGTGCTGCTCTACCTGCCAGGGGAAGCCCCCGCCCAGTCACGGGGAGACGAAGCCCTGAAAAAGATGGGGCTGGCTTCTTCCGAAAAAAGCGCCCAGGCCGGCTGAGGCCTCAGGTCCGAGGAGTCCCGTGGGGCTGGTCGGGGCCGGTCTCGGAGAAGGATTTCAATTTATCGCGCAGCGTCGATTCGGCCAGTTTGCGCAGGGCCTTGGTTTCAATCTGGCGGACTCTTTCCCTGGTGACCTTTAGCTTCTGGCCGATTTCTTCCAGCGTGTGTTCCTGGCCATCGCCGATTCCGAACCGCATTTTGATGACCGTGGCTTCTCTCTCGGTCAGAGAATTGAGGGCCTTGGTTATCTGCTCCTTGAGGTTGGCCCGGATGACTATATCAGCCGGGGAGGGGTTGTAGATATCACGGACAAAATCCTTGAGGAAGCTTTCTTCGTCGTCACCGATGGGTGAATCCAGCGAAAGCAGTTCCTGGCTGTCCTGGAGGATCTTGCTGACTTTCTGAACTGGCATCCGCACCGCCTCGGCAATTTCCTGAACGGTCGGTTCGCGCCCGGTTTTCTGCACCAGTTCCTGGTGGATTTTTTTCAGGCGGTTGATGGTTTCCACCATGTGCACCGGGATTCTGATGGTCCGGGCCTGGTCGGCGATGGCCCGGGTGATGGATTGCTTGATCCACCAGGTAGCGTAGGTGGAAAACTTGAAGCCCCGGTGGTAATCGAATTTCTGCACCGCCCGCATCAACCCCAGGTTGCCTTCCTGGATCAGGTCGGACAGGCTGAGACCGCGGTTAACGTAGTTCTTGGCAATAGACACCACCAGCCTGAGGTTGGCCTCGATCAGCTTGTTTTCAGCATGCTTCTGAATCTTCTCGCCCCGGCTGACATCCCGCAACACCCGCCGCAGCTCGTTGGCCTCAAGTCCCGATTCCTGGCGGTAGATTTTTTCCTCGGCCGCATAGCTGCTTATTTTTTGTTTGATAGCATCGACTGTAGCCCGGGCCTTGGTCTTTGGCAGGCTGAGCTGGAGCTCTTCTTTTTTTTCTTCCAGCTCGTTCATCACCTGGAGAATTTCGCGCAGCCGGTTGATGGTGGAAGACATCTTCTCTGGTGATAGGTGGAGCTCTTCCAAAATGCGGTACATGTTGATAATCAGCCGGCCCCGGGCGAAGGCGTTTCGGGCGGTGGGTTTCAGGCCGGCGAATTTTTCTGACAGCCGGTAAAAGCGGTCCAGTGTCTGGCGCAGGCTTTTGACCTTTTTCCGGGCAGCATCATCTTCAAAGTCTTCGGTTTCGTCAAAAAATCTCAAGAATCGCTCTGGTTCGGTCTCGGCCAGGTCGCGCAGCGAGATGATATCCTGGATGGCCAGCCTGGTTTTCAGCAAAGCCCGCAGCTGAATCTTTTTGCCCCTTTCCATCTGGCGGGCCAGGTCGATCTCATCCTGCTGGGAAAGCAGGGAAATTTTGCCCATTTCCCGGAAGTAAATCTTGATTGGGTCATGGTCTGTTTCCAGTTGTTCGCTGGCTTTGCTGGCTTCGGCCTTGGCGGTCTTGGGCAAGATATCTCTCAGTTCAAATTCATCAAAATCATCGGAAATACTTTTCAGCTTGTTAGCCTGCTGCAGCTCTGGTTCCAGGGCCTTGTTCAGGAAAAGAGGGTCCAGTTCCGGGCTGAAAATTTCCGGAGACAAAGTCTGCTCTGGTGTCACGAATTCAGACTTGTCCGCTTGCTTTTTTGTCGTTTTTTTCTTAGAAATAGTCTTTTCAGCCTTAGCTTTTTTAGCCATGGAACCCCTAAGATTCTCGACCCTTAGCCTTTGACTGAGGGGAGAAGGTATATCTCTCTTAATTCCTTAATATAAATAAGCCGCCCGCTTTTCTTTGTCAAGCGATTTTAATGCATCCAACCTTGAAGGATAAGGTTATATATTATAGAATAAAAGTCTCAGAAGTAAAGTGGAGTTAAGATGTCAAAAAGATTGGTGGTGATAGTCTCCCTGCTCTTCTTTAGCCTCAGCCTGGTCTCGGCCTTAACCTCCCCTAGCCAGTCCCGGCCGAAATCCCAGAAGGACCTGATCCGGGCCCTGCCAGATAAGTACCGCAAGTGGCTGGAAGAAGAAGTTGTCTATATCAGCTCGGAAAAGGAAAAAGACGTTTTTTTAAGACTGGAAAATGACCGGCAGCGGGACATTTTTATTGAGGCTTTCTGGAAGCAGCGGGACCCGAACCCCAATACCCCCGAAAACGAATTCAAAGAGGAACATTACCGGCGCCTCCAGTATGCCAACCAGCATTTCGGCAAGGAGTCTCCCGGCCCCGGCTGGCGTTCTGATATGGGGAAAATTTACATCATGCTGGGAGAGCCCAAGTCTATAGAAAAGTTTGAAAATCTCTATGACCTTTATCCGACCATAATCTGGTTTTACCAGGGGATGGCCGAATACGGGCTGCCCAACGCTTTTTCCGTGGTTTTTTATAAGCCGGACGGTACGGGGGAATATAAGCTTTACTCGCCCATAAAAGACGGGCCGATGAAACTGATGCCACACTACAGCGGCGACATGACCAGTTACGCCGTTGCCTTCGGCAAGCTGGCTGATATTGAGCCCAACGTGGCCAAGGTTTCTTTGAGCCTGATAGAAGGGGAGCCGCTGACCGACCTGGTACCTTCTATCTCCTCCGATGTCCTGCTCAACCAGAAGATTCCGGCCGCCCCGACTTACAAAGTCCGGAGCACCTATGCTGAGAAACTATTCCGGTACCAGGACATAATAGAGGTCGAATACACCGCTAACTACATAGATAGCGATGCCCTGGTTAGTGTTTATCAGTCGCCGGGCGGAATCTATTACGTCCATTATCTGATAGAACCCAAGAAACTGTCGCTTGAAAGAAATGACAATAATTACCAGACGACCATTGTCATCAACGGCATTGTCACCGATACCAACAACCAGCAGGTTTACCAGTTTGACCGAAGAATTCCGCTGAATCTCAGGGGCGACCAGGTCAGCAGCATCCGGAACCGCCAGATGAGCTTCCAGGATGTGTTTCCCCTGGTGCCCGGAAAATACCGGCTCAGCATTCTTTTTAAGAATTTCGTTTCCAAGGAGTTCACTTCCCTGGAGACCACGCTCAATATTCCGGAACGGCAACTGCAGATGAGCCCGGTGCTGCTATCGACCAGACTCAGCCGCAGCTCCCAGTACCGAGGCTTAAATAAGGCTTTCCTCCTGAACGACCTGCAATTCATGCCCACCCCCCGCAATGATTTTGTCCTCGGCGACCGGATGTACGCTTTCTTCCAGGTCTGGGGGCTGACTCCAGAATTGCGGAACCAAGGCAGCCTGAATTATGAGGTGGTCCGGGAGAATGGAGAAGTCATTAAAGCTTTTAGCAAGAAGCTCAGCGAATACACCGAGGGCAATGTCTTCTATGAAGAATTTGTCCTGGAAGGCTGGACCCCGGCCAATTATACCCTCAGAGTAAATTTGCAGGACGGGAATAACAACGTTCTACTGACGGAAAAAACCAACTTTTTCATCAGCCACCTGCCCACTATTCCCCGCTCCTGGGTTATGACCCAGCCCGTTGACGGTGATAATTCGGCCACCGTTCAATACGCGCTGGGGCTCCAGTACTGGAACAAAAAGGATACAGCCCGGGCCAGGCGATACCTGGAAACTGCTCATAAGAAGGACCCGACTAACCCGGCCTTAGCCCTTGATTACTGCCGGCTGCTCTTCTCCGAGAATCAGTTCCAGGAAGTCCTGAACACCGCTCTGCTCTTTATCAACCAGGGCCAACAAGAATTCCTGGAAATTGTCGGCCAGGCCTTTCAGGCCCAGCAGCAGTACCAGCAGGCCATCAATTATTACCAGCAGTACCTGGCGCATTTCGGGACCAATGTCAATGTGCTCAACGCCATCGGCGAGTGCTATTACCAGCTGGGGGACGCGGAAGAAGCCCTTTATGCCTGGGAAAAATCACTGCAGATTGAACCCAACCAGGATAAGATTAAGGCCCGGGTTAAAGCCTTGAAAGAGAAAAAGAAATAAGTCATTCGATCCTTTGTGGATTAAGAATATGGTATGGAGGTCTTAATGAAAAAGAATTATTATCGTTATTTGGTAATCCTGGCCCTGGTCTTCTTCCTGGCCCAAAATCTGGCTCTGGCTCAGGCTGGCCGGGGAGTGGGCCGGCTGGGCGGCGTGGTGCTTGACAATAATGATAAACCGGTGGTCGGGGCCAAGCTGGTCTTAAGCTACATCCAGGATGCGGGCGGCGGGCTGAAACTCGAAGCCACCACCAATAAAAAGGGCGAATGGTCATTTATCGGTCTGGGCTCCGGGCGCTGGAGCCTGATGGTTTCCGCTGAGGGTTATGCCCCCGTGGCCCAGGAAGTAACGGTCAGCCAGCTGGAAAAGAATCCCAGAATAACCATCAAGCTGCAGAAGGCCGGCGGCGGCACGGCCATCATTCAGGACGAGGCCTCGCTGGAACTCCTGGACCAGGGCAACGAGTTTTTCCAGGAAGGCAAATATGACACCGCTCTGGCCATGTTCGAGCAGTTCTATGAAAAGAACCCCTCGGCCTATCAGATACTGCTGAACATTGGCGATTGTTACCGGGAAAAGGGCGAGCTGGATAAAGCCCTGGAGTATTACAACCAGGTGATGGAAAAAGCCAAAGGCGATATGGCCATGGGTGTCAACATGACAGCCAAGGCCCTGGCGGCCATCGGCCTGCTCTACCTCAAGCAGGATAACCTGGAAGAAGCGGCCAAGTATTTCAAACAATCAGTTGATACCGCTCCGCAGGATGAGGTCGTGGCTTTTAACGTGGGCGAGGTTTTCTTTACCAACCAGAAGCTGGATGAAGCCGAGAGGTATTTCAAGATGGCTTCTGGCATCAAGCCCGACTGGCCGGAACCTTACTTAAAGCTCGGCTATGTGGCCCTGAATAAAAATGACATGCCTGCGGCCATTGAGTATTTTGAAAAGTTCTTGAAGCTGGAGCCCCAGGATTCCCCGCGGGTGGCCATGGTCCAGCAGATTTTACAGGCGATTAAAAAGTAAAAAGTCAATAACCGGCGGAGCCCGCGGTCCAGAAACTGGCTGAAGCGGAGGCCAGGTCTTGCTTAGCTGAAGTTTTAAGGTATATTGTTTCTTAAAAAATATAAGCCGGAACAACCCGCGATCAAGGTCAGGCTGGTCCCATGGGAAAGAAAAAAAAGAAAAAAAGGTTAATTCGGCCCGAGCCTCAAAACAGGTTGGCGGCTGAGGAAATAATTGATGAAGTGGCTGGGAAGTCACGCCAGAGAATGGAGAGAATGGAAGGGACAGGCCAGAGTGGGCCTGGCCAGAAACATAAATTATTTATAATCAGTGGGTTGTTTCTAGTACTAGTCCTTCTGGCGGTCTGGTATTTTTTTGGCCGTCAAACATCCTGGTACAACCGAGAAGCAGTTTCTTCGGCCAACATTCTGCTGATAACCCTTGACACCACCAGGGCGGACCACCTGGGCTGCTATGGCTACAAGGACGCCAGGACGCCCAACCTTGACCGCCTGGCCCGGGAAGGAATCCGTTTTGCCCGGGCTTACTGTCCGGCTCCCCTGACTCTGCCTTCCCATACTACAATCCTGACCGGGCTGGAACCTTTCCGGCATCAGGTCAGGAATAACGGGCATTATTTGCCGGCGGATATCAAAACCGTAACTGAAATCCTTAAGAACAGGGGCTACAGGACGGCGGCCTTTCTTTCTTCTTTTTCGGTCGATTCCCGTTTTGGCCTCGACCGGGGATTCGAGGTCTATGACGATACCTTCCAGGCTGATATGCCCTTTAAGAGCATGAATGCCGAACGCCGGGCGGGTGACACCTTTTCTCGTTTTGCCCGCTGGCTGGAAAATAATTATCGCGACAAATTTTTCTGCTGGGTCCACTATTACGACCCCCATCTGCCCTACGACCCACCAGCTCCCTATGACCAGGAATTTCGGGACTGTCCTTACGACGGCGAGATAGCTTATATGGATGTCTATGTCGGCCGGATTCTCCAGGCCCTGGAAGATAAGGGCCTGCTGGATAAGACCATTATCATCGTGGCCGGAGACCACGGGGAAGGCCTGGGCCACCGGGTGGAACTTGGTCACGGTATCTTTCTTTATGAAGAAACCGTCTGGGTGCCGCTTGTTTTCTGGGGAAAAAAGGTCTTCCGGCGACCGGCAGTGGTAGAAGAGCGGGTGCGGCTGACCGATATCGCTCCCACCATTCTCTCCTGGGTCAGAGGGGAGGAGGAAGCGGCTCAGATGCAGGGCCGGAGCCTGGAGACGATTTTCCAGGGTCGGGAGAAGAGAGACCGGGATGCGGTCCTGGAAACTTTTTATCCCCGGGAGAATTTCGGCTGGTCGGAGTTGAGCGGAATAATTTCCGGTAGGTGGAAATTGATCCAATCTCCTCGTCCGGAGCTTTTTGACCTAAGATCGGACCCCGAAGAAAGACGGAATTTGTTCTCCACCAATCAAGAGCTGGCGGCCGAACTCAGACAGAAACTGGAAAAATTGCTTCTGGGTCAATCCAGCCCGGCTGCCGGCGGAGCCACCAGGCCCGAGGACCTGGAAAGGCTGCGCTCGCTGGGTTACCTCAACCTGGCCCCGGCCAGGGGGCAATCCAGCTACCCTGACCCCAAGGAAAAATTAGAATTGCTGAAACTGATCCAGCAGGCCCAGGCCTTCGAGTTTGAAGGAAAATACGAACTGGCTGAGCAGGCTTACTGGAAAATACTGGAAGAAGCCCCCGACTCGCCGGCCAGCTATGTCAACCTGGCCCTGGCCCTGGCCGGACAGAAAAAGATGGACCGGGCCATAGAGGTTTTGCAGCAGGGACTGGACAGGCTGCCTGATTCAGAAATTCTCCTGACCAGGCTGGGGCATACCTATGCCGTCAGCGGAAAATTCCTGCTGGCCTTAAAGACAATGGAAAGAGTGCTTCTGCTAAACCCCCGTAACGTGGAGGCCCTGACCGTCAGTGCCGGGATACTGAATGCCGCCGGCCGGAAAGAAGAAGCCTGGGCCCTTTATAGGCGGGCGCTGGAAGTGGAACCCGAGAGCAAGTCCCTCAGAGCCAGTCTGGCCTCCAGCCTGGCCTCGGCCGGGAAATTGACCGAGGCCATAGATATTTATAAGCATTTGATTGAAGATTTCCCCGAAGACCAGAGTTTATACCAGTTTACCGGGCTGGCTTACTCTTACCTGGGAGACCATGAACAGGCCATCTTTTATTTGCGACAGGCGGTGGCCATCATGCCCACCAGGTCCGGCTATTTCAACCTGGCCGTGGCCTACGAGAAAGCCGGCCGGACCCGGGAAGCCGTCGAGTACTTCCGCCGCTATCTGGAAAATTCTAGCGGCGACCGGAAAGAAAACATCCGGTTAGCCCGGCAGGAGCTAGAACGACTGGAGAAAAAACTGGCCGGTCAATAAGAATCGATCCAAAGGTGCCTGGCCGGGGTATTCCCTGTGTTATCTGGTGCCTATTAATTGTTAAGCTCTCAACTAAGCAACCCTATCAGATCTGGGCCTGGTCTGATTGCCTATGCAGAAAAGACCCATGAATATTCTAAGTTCAGCCTGTTGAATTGCCTGGAGGAGGTTCTTCTGGAGGCGGGCTTTGTGCTTGCATGATATGAGGACAGAACGGACAGGACAAACTGGCCAGCAGAAGCCGGCTTCTGATAATAATCCTCAGCATTATTCGCTTTCTACCTGCAGAAAAAATAATTTTCTGTCATCATGGATGGCTTAATGAAAAGCGCGGCACAATCATCTTGGTCAAAGACCCGGTCAACGTTCTGGCCAGCCCGATAAACTTGGGAAGCGGTCAGTCAGTTTGGCCAATGAGGAGAGGCCCGGGATATTCTATTTTTAGGAACCGGGAAGTTTTGGCAGGAAAAAATGGGCCAGGGCCTATCTAAACACCAGCGTCGGGGCGGGATTGCTTCTTGGCTATGGGCTTAGCGATAAAGGGAAAAGTTTCCTTTCGGACTGCCTGGTGCGGGATATAATTCTGATCATCCTAAGGTAATAAGATAAGCCGCCCGGAGAAGAAGTGGTGGATGTTAATAAACAGGAAGGGAAGGGCTGTACCACAACCTGGATGGGGGCTGGTTAAGCCAGCGCCTATGTTATTTATTATAAGAGATTAGCGGACGACCTTTAACTGTATTTTCCCGGGGAAAATAAAAAGCCCGCCCCCGCCTGGCGGCGGGGACGGGCTCGAGCGTCTTCTTTAAGTCAGCTTAGAAGGTGAACTTGAAGCCCAGTCTCATCGACCAGGTGCCGAATCTGGAG
>JANLGB010000309.1 GCA_024653405.1 Candidatus Saccharicenans sp. | reverse complement strand
CGTAATTACCCGGGAGAATCTGAAGCAGCAGCGGGCTATCTTTGCCCGGTATCAGCAAATCAGGCAGACTTTGCAAGAAACCAACGACATTATCTGGCAAACCTACCAGGATCGAAGCGCTTCCCAGGACAGAATATTTGAAAAATACAGCGAAGCTCTGCGGGGAGTGGATACTTACGTCGACCCGGTCAACAACTGGAACGTTCAGCTTCCCACCGGATACGGTAATGCCTGGACTAACGGGACAGACTACCTCTTCAGCGACAGCCCCTCTTTTAACCCCGGCTCTGTTTTTGGCGGGAGCTGGCAACAGATGAACCGGAAACGGTGAGAACTAGATACCAGATTGAGTTGGTTGAAAAAATTCACTGCTTTTCTTGCGCTAAACTCATATAATTAGCACTTAGAAAATTTTAGGTTTGAGAAGGAAGAAGAATTGGGATAAATGAGACTCTGACCGGAACAGACTTGATCATTTTTATCCCGCTAATTAGAGAAACAAGAGCGGAAGTTGAAAAAATCCCTGCCGCCAGCCCTGTGACTTAAAAATCAAAGGGATAGAAATTCGAAAAACTCAGCTTTGCTGTCAGAAGGCGATGAGGAGGTAAAGCCAGACCAAGGAGACGAGCCTGAGAAATGGAAGAAGTTTGAGTTTAAGACGGGCTTGGAAAAAGCCACCGTTCATCATTCCTTTCATTTTGGTCTGCAGCTTCTTATTTTTCTGGTTCGCTGGCTGTGGGCCCAAGCCCAAGCAGACGATCGTCCCCTACAAACCGACACCTTGGGTTCCAGAAGTCTGGAAATCAGAGATACCCGACTACTGCCCCTTTGAGCCTTCCAGAGATATAAGGGGAATAGCCTTTACCGGAAGGTATGCCAGCTACACTGATGCCGACACCTGGTATCCATCCTGGGCCGATGATGGGAATATGTACAGTGGTTGGACTGATGGTGAAATCGGAAAGGAGAGTTGCCATTCTTCTGGAGGGGCCAAAGCCCGCACCGGCAATGCTAAAATCATCGGTGATGATCCACTCAATTTGACTATCATATCCCTGGGGACTCAGCCGGCTTCGGCCTTGCCTTATGGCGGCCGTTACCCGAGTGCCAACCTGGTTTATAATGGCGTCTGGTATTATGGAACTTACTGCATAGATTTTGATTTTTCCAAACCCGAATATCCTGACCAGTACAGCTGGGCTATTTGCGGACCAGTACCAGGATTCAGGATTTCTACCGACTACGGGAAAACCTGGATTCCCAGCCCACTCTGACCCGAAAATCCACTTTTTCCGGAATCTGGGAAGAACGGTCAGCAGGTCAAGATGGGCACTCCTCATTTTGTTGATTTCGGTCGCAACCTGGAATATTCACCTGATGGTAAGGCCTATCTTGTGGGGCATGGAGCGCTGGATAACGACCCGACTCCGCGAGTGGCCGGAAACAGCTGGATTGCTGGTGATGCTGTCTATCTGGCCCGGGTGACTCCAAGCCCCAGAAATATCAATGATCCTAAAGCTTATGAATTCTTTGCCGGATTTGACGAAAAAGGTAAGGCTATCTGGTCGAAAAATTTTTTTGAAATCAAACCATTGCTGGTCTGGGACGACCATCTGGGCTGCACCACCATAACCTACAATGCTCCGTTGCACAAATACTTAATGTGTGTGACCGAGGGCTGGCCCGGGGTGGCCGACATGAACTCTTATCTTCTGGAAGCCGATGAGATTACCAGACCTTACCGGATGGTCAGCTACCTGAAAAATTTTGGTCCACAGGGCTATTTTCTGAATTTTCCCTCAAAATTCATCGGGAC
>JANLGB010000308.1:580-1822 GCA_024653405.1 Candidatus Saccharicenans sp. | reverse complement strand
GTGAGGTACTTCGGTCGGAAAAGGAAACTTAAAAAATCGGGAGCGGGACGTGGCTGGGCAGCCTGTTGCTGAACCCGGACCTGCCCCTGCCTGAGCCCCGGCCCCAGACCCTGTCCCGCACCGGGACCCGCGTCCTGGCGGTGCAATTGCCCGCTGCTTTGCCCTGTTTCTGTTGGGAGCTGCTGGGCCAGAGTTATAGACGGCAGACTCAGCAAGATGGTGATAACGAGAGCGGTTACAACCAGACCAACTCTTTTTCTTAGCATAGGCTAATCACCTCGCTCAGTTTTTTGGAGTCTTATATTTTAGCAAAAATTCGGGGGATTATGTTAGGAAAAAAAGAAAAAAATCATAAGGACCTTAACGGTCCCATTCAAAGAGCAACTGGAAGGCCAGCCAGCTGGCGTTTTTTGCTGGATGATTATTTATCGGCTGCACTTCGCCTGGCCAGAAATAACCAAAAGCCGCGACCAGCTGCCAAGGACTGGATATTTTATAGTTAAAGAAAACATCAAATTCGTTGCCCAGGTGATGGGCACCCGGGTTTAATTTTAGGGTTCCCAGCAGGCTGACCTCATCCGGCTCCGGTAAGTAAAACCAGTGGTAGTTAGTTTCCAGCCGCAGGTTTCTAGCCGGGAAAAAGGTAATTAAAATTTCCCGGTCATCAAGGTTTGACCAAGAAGTTATGTTCATCCGGCCCTAGTATTGGTCTTTTGAACCATGGGCCGGGTCAAAGTTTTTATCGTTAAATCAGAACTTTTTCCACCCGAAGCGTAGCTTTCTCTTATGGCCAGAATGGGCCTGGCCCAGATAGAATCAAGCTGGTAGCCGATTTTGGCTAACAGGCCAAAAGCCTCTATTTTCTTACCGCTGTCCCGGCCGAATTCTCGGGCGAAAGTGAGATCGTAGACAAAATGATGCAGGTTGTTGTTGAAAAAGCGGACACCCAGCCAGTGCCGGCTGAAAGCAAGTGTGCGGGCATAATCGGCAGAGCCGGCTGTTTTAAGAGCATAAAAAGGTTCAATTGCTCCGACCTTTTTCCATTCCTGGTGAGCGTATAATCCCGCTCCCCAGAACTCGGTTTTAGTAAAGGGAATAGAGATTTTTTCTGGGTCGTGAATCTTGGTGCCCCCGGCAAAGGCCTCTATAAAATTGGCACCTTTCTCATAGGAAACTTTATGGGCATCCCAGGTCCAGCGGCCGGTATTTCCCCATTCGCCCGGGCCAAAGATTCGATTATCG
>JANLGB010000308.1:0-570 GCA_024653405.1 Candidatus Saccharicenans sp. | reverse complement strand
TTTTTTGCCGTCCAACTTTAAGGCTGAAATTTTTCCATACCGGCTTGAGCTCTACATACAGGTCGTAAATTTCAATAAATTCTTCGTTGGGGTTCATTAGGTAAAAGGGTTCCTGGGTGTTTTTGGCTTTAACTTTGAAAAGGTCTGGGTACCCTGAATTACGCAGCGACCAGCCGAAAGCTCGGCAATCCTGAAGGTGGGCGGAAAAGTTGATTTTCGAGCTTAGATGAAGAACAAAGCCGGCGATAATTCGCTGCAGCAGTACCCGGTCGTTCAGCGAGCCGATGGCTCCGACGCTGTTATCCCCTAAATTTTGGCATTCATCCCGTTCCAAATTTCCAGACGTTCTCTGAGACTCAGGCTAAAATCAATTTTTGGATACTTATCCTCAGCGGAAATAGTTGTGGCCATAGCTAGCGAGAAAATAGACAGGAAAACTGAATAAACCAGAAAGGCCGATATTTTCCGACTATTCATCTCTGTCTACCCTTCTGGATACATCTTTCTGCTTCTAAGATAAATGATTGTTTTCCTGCTTCATAGGCCTTTTTTTAAATTAATCATCTAATT
>JANLGB010000307.1 GCA_024653405.1 Candidatus Saccharicenans sp. | reverse complement strand
ACCATCCCGGTCAGAGAAATAATCCCGCAGGCGGCCAGCACCCCCACCTGCCTCATCCCCCCGCCCAGGGCCTTCCTTATTCTCCGGGCGTAATCTATCATCTGGCGGTCGGAAACCAGCATTGAGCCGACGGGCGAAGAAAGTCCCTTGCTCAAACAGAACATCACCGAGTCGCAGTATTGGGCATATTCCTTGACCGGAACACCAGAAGCCTGGCTGGCATTAAAAATCCGGGCCCCATCCAGGTGGACCTTAAGGCCGAATTCATCGGCAATCTTCCTGATTTCCCTAAAATTTTCCAGCGGCAGCACTGCCCCGCCCCAGTTGTTATGGGTATTCTCGAGACAGATGAGGGAAGTCCGCGGAGTATGGACCGAGGGCAACCTGACGTGTCTTCTCACCAGTTCCGGGTCCATAATGCCATGCCTGGAAGGCAGCGGCCGCGGGGTGACCCTGGAGATAAAGGTCAGGTGGGTTGACTCCATGTTGTAGATGTGCGACTTCTCTTCCACGATGACCTCTTCCAGCTCCCTGGTCCACATCTTGACGGCAATGGAGTTGCCCATGGTCCCGGAAGGGACAAACAGACCGGCTTCCTTGCCCATGATGGCGGCAGCCAGCTCTTCCAGCTTCTGCACTGTCGGGTCGTCGCCCAGGACATCATCGCCGACTTCGGCTTCCATCATCGCCCGCCGCATTTCTTCGGTCGGTCGGGTGACGGTATCACTCCTGAAATCAGAATAGGTTTTCATCAGCCTCTCCTTGCATTCCTTAATATAATATATGAACGAACATTCATATTTTTCCGGTCTTGGCGGCCGAAGCCAGCCCGGCCTGACTCCAGGTCAAAACATTATAGAACTATTCGCCGCCCCTAACAACTGCCGCCCCGGCCTTCCTTATCAGACCGACCGTCGCTTCCCGGCAGAAACTTTATGCTTATTTACTCGTTTATTAATATGTGATAATAATAACTCTGAATTACCTTTAAGAGAAAGCTTGATAACTTAGATTCATGGGCAGCGATAAAAGTTACTGGTACCTGGACCTCATCAACCTTTTGTTGCTGGTCCTGATTTTTTTCTTCGGCGGGGCGGTCATTTCCTCCCAGATAATCCTCAACGAGGAGATGGTCTATGTCCCGGATTTGGCTGGTAAGACCCTGGACCAGGCCCGACAGGAACTCCAGAAAAGGGACCTGGGTCTGACCGTGTCCAGCTACCAATTTTCCGAAGAACTTGGACGGGGCCGGATCATCAGCCAGGACCCGGCACCGGGCTCGCGGCTTAAGGTCAACCGCCAGATAGCGGTGGTGGTCAGCAGCGGCAGCGAAGCGGTCGCCGTTCCCCTATATGCCGGGAAAAGCCTGGAACAGGCCACCCTGGACATGAGGCAAAAAGGTCTGTCCCGCGGGCCTATATCCCAGATTCACAGCCGCCGCTACCCGGCCGGCAGGATCATCGCCCAGAACCCGCCCGCTCACACCGTGGTCGAGCGAAACCACCCGGTCGGTTTCCTGGCCAGCCAGGGCGAACCCGAAACCCGGTACATGATGCCCGACCTGATCGGGCGGAAGTTGGACAGGGTGGCCGGCTGGCTCCAGAACGCCGGTTTCAAGATTGAAGATATCAGGCATGTTTATTACCCGGGATTGGAAAAAGGTGTAATTGTCAGGCAGAATCCGCCCGGCGGTTATCCCATCCATAAACGGAATCCGATTAGCCTGGAGGTCAGCCGCTAAATGTACCTCATAGCCCCTTCCATCCTGTCAGCCGATTTTTCCCGGCTGGCTGAAGCCGTGGCCCTGGCCGAGAAGGGTCAGGC
>JANLGB010000306.1 GCA_024653405.1 Candidatus Saccharicenans sp. | reverse complement strand
CTCCTGTCTTCTGCCACCTGTTAACGGTTCCCTTTCCTGGCCACTGCTCCCTTAGGCCCGGTACCGTCACAGATTCTGGCCGCCAAGCTGGTCTGGGTTCTGAAGGCCCGTCTGGCCATGGTCATGTTTCTGTTCATGGATTTGGTCATGGCCTGGCCGGACCCGCTGCCCTCTGGGGAGCCTTTATAACCAGTGCCGTCCTGGGGAGCTGTCCAGTCCGGGTCCTGGCAATTGGGAATTCCGTCTCCGTCATGGTCCCGGTATAAATCACTGATCCCGTCTCCGTCTTCATCCACGAAGGGGCCGCTCTTTTTCACTCTGTTCTTGGGCTGCTCTTTGACCTGGGTCTGAACTCTGTTTCTCTCTTCGTTGCGGATCTGGTTCTTGGTCTGGTTTTTGACCTGATTCTGTTCCTTGGCCTTGACCTGCAGGTTATGCTCTATCTCAGGCTTGCCTTTGCCTTCTTTATTAATGGAAATCTGATTTTCCACGGCCTGGTTCTGCACCTGATGTTCAACCCGGAGCTGGTGCTGGGTTTCAACCTGGCCCTGCTCATTTTCCTGTCTTTCCACCCGGTTCTGGATCTCGTTCCGGACCTGGGTCTGAGAGGTGGAGTTTTCAGCAGCCTGGTTTTCTATGGTCTTCTGGACTTCGGCCTTGACCTGTTCCTGCTCTCTGGTCTGTTCTCTCTGCTGGGTCTTTGGCTTCTCTTCGCCCTTGTTCTGAACCTTGTTTTTAACCTGGGCCTGCTCCTGGTTCTTTACCTGTTCCTTCTGCTCGACCTTGGCCTTCTCCTTGGTCTGCTCGGTATTCTCCTGAGCGAAAGAATAGGCTGAAACCAGGGCAACCGCTAACAACCCGATGGCCACTGCCATCAACGTTCTTTTAAGTCTCATGTTTAACCTCCTTTTCATAGGTTTCGCCAGATTAAGGTGCAAGCCCCGTGCCAGAACATAAATAATTCCAAATAAATAAATTATGATTTTAGCCCGGAAGTTTTCTCTACAATTTTGGCATTGTTCCTACAATTTTGTAGGACCTGAGGGAGGGAGCAAGTCTGGGCGGGCTGGTCAGCGGGCCATTATTGCTATCACCCCTTTTAAAATTGGTTATTAGGTCTTTCCAAACAGAAACCAAAGGGGGCTCGGCGGCCATGGGTATCCGGCGAAAATATTCTGTTTACTCGATCTCAATTCTTGGTTTAGGACGAGAGAACCTGGCCGAACCGGTTCTGGTCAGGCCACTCTCTGGGAATAAAGGGGGGGTATTATTAGAGGGAAGCAGTACGGGAATAGTTCCTCATAATTCTGTAAGCACGGGCAGCAAGGCTGATCCCTTGACCCTGAAGCTTCAGGACACCCTTTACCTCTTCCGGCAGCGGCTGATGGCCAGCATGTCTGAAAGTATGGAAAAACCGGTCTCGGTCCGCCCGGCGCCCGCCCCCTGGATGGTCACCTTGCCCATCAGGTCGGTTTCGAAGGTCAGGGCATTCTGGGCTCCCATGACCCCGGCCAGGGGATCGCTCAGGGGGAGTTTCTCGGGGGCCACGCTGGCCTCTATTTTTTCGCCATCCTTCTTCACGCTGGCCACCAGCTTGTATCTCAGCCCGGCTTCCCTGGCTGCCTGGATATCCTTCTTTCTCAGGTGGGAGATGCCCTGGCGCCTGACCTCCTCCGGCTTGATTTTTCCGCCCATAAGGGCGTTAGCCAGGATGACCACCTTGGCCACGGCGTCAAAGCCTTCAACATCGGCCGTGGGGTCGGCCTCGGCGTAACCCAGTTGCTGGGCCAATTTCAGGGCTTCATCGTATTCCATTCCATCCAGTTC
>JANLGB010000305.1 GCA_024653405.1 Candidatus Saccharicenans sp. | reverse complement strand
CCGAAATCTGCTTCAGAGTGAATTCGTCTCCGGGGACGGGGACCAGTTCGTAGACCGGCTGCCCTGGGACAGTCATGGTAAGAATATCACCCTTGAGGTCTACCGAAATCACCTGGTCCAATAGGGTAAACTTTCCCGCAAATTTCTTGAGGAAGGTCGGGTTGTAATACTTTTCGTCCGGCTTCTTCTGGAAAACGATGAGGTCAGCCGTGGGTTCGAAAGGCGCAGCCACAGCCGCCACGTTACCGTTTACATCAGTCTGGAAGGTGAGTTTCATATCCTTGAAGGTCGGGTCTTCAGCCTGGAGACCGTTAAAAGTTTCATAATGCCAGTGCTCCAGAGGAGTGGTTATACCGTTATAGGTAAAGGAAAGGCTTTTATCCTTTAAGGTAACTTTCACTTCGCCATATCCGGGATGAACGTAGGTCCCCGCATATTCTTCAAGTGAATGGGCAGGTCTGGTGCCCTTGATCTTTCTGGCCTGGGCTTTCTGCTCGGCTTTTTCGCCCACCTCTTCAGCCTTGGCGACGTTGCGCACTGCTTCTCCGATCCAGTCCACGGGCTCAAGACCCAGAAATTTATCAGTCAGGGTTCTTACCAGAAGCTCGGGCAGTCCGGTGCCATTTCTATTAGTCAGCACCACGAAACCGAAACCGTCATTGGGCAGCATGGAAACCAGGGCGGAAAACCCGTCTATGTTTCCACCGTGATGAACGCGGGGATGCCCCCGGTAGCTGTCAACCAACCAGCCCAGAGCATAGCTGGAATATCCCAGGTGAGTGGAGGTCGGGGTCTGGGCAATCGGCGTGTAGGGCAGGTGCAGGTCAGCCATGGTGGCCGGATTCAAGAGCGCCGAACTTGCCCGAATTAAGATGGACGATAACCCAGTTGCTCATCTCGCGCACGCTGGAGTTTATGGAGCCAGCCGGTCCCATGTTGGTGATGTTGCGGAACGGAATTTTTTCAATCTTTTTCTGGCGGTAAGCGTAAGGCAGGGCAAAGTCCTGGTCTTTCTGGGAATCAATAACTGAAAAGTTAGTTCTCTTCATCTGAAGCGGGTCCAATACCAGCTCTCTTATGGCCGCTTCCCAGGGCTATCCGGTGAGTTAAAAACATCAGGTTGTTGTACTGGAATTTCTCCCGCAGGTCAGCCGTGAACTGAACATAAGCCAGACGCCTGACCAGCTCTTCCCGGCTGGCCTGGTAATTGTTGTACCAGAGAAGGTCATGACGGGGCAGACCGGAACGGTGGGTTACTAAATCACGCGGGGTGATTCTTTCAGTAATCAGCGGGTCCGACAGCTTGAACCAGGGGATATAAGTGCGCACCGGCTGGTCCCAGCTCATCTTGCCTTCGTCGGTCAGACGGGCCAGGGCGAAAGTGGTAAAAGCCTTGCTGGCAGAACCGATGGCCAGCAGGGTATCAGGTGTCATCGGCAGCTTGTTTTCCACGTCCCTGAAGCCGTAGCCCTTAAGAAAGATGACCTCTTTATCTTTAACCACGGCCAGGGCCAGGCCGGGAACCTTCAGGTCAGCCATGGCCTTGTTGATGACTTCATCCATTCCTACTAGAATTTTTTTCGCTTTGGCCACGGGGTCTTCGCCCTTGCTCAGATTGAAAGGAAAAGTCTGACCAGACTGGGTGAAACTGCCGCTGATTTTCGAACCGCTCTCGTCCAGCTTGCCCTTAAAAACCGGTTCCCCGGGCACACCGGCGATGGCAAAACTGATGTCACTGTCTGAAACTTTTATATCAGCCAGCGGCAGGTCTTTGGCTTTCTGCACCGGGATGGAAATAACGCCTTCCAGCTTCTTTTCTGCAGTAAGTTTGAAATCCACCAGT
>JANLGB010000304.1:825-1850 GCA_024653405.1 Candidatus Saccharicenans sp. | reverse complement strand
GTCAGGAAGTTGTACAGGGCGGTGGTGGTCACCGGGCTGATCAATTTCAAGATGATGATCAGCAACAGAGAAGCGGTGGCCGCCAGGACGTTGGCTGCCGGTCCGGCCAGGGAAATCCAGAACCCATCCCGGCGCGGATTCCTGAGGAAATGGGGATTGACCGGGACCGGCTTGGCCCAGCCAAAGACCGGGGCGCCGATAATCGCCAGGAGCAGGGGCAGAATCACTGTCCCGAAAAGGTCAATATGGGCCAGGGGGTTGAGGGTCACCCGGCCGGCGGCCCTGGCTGTGGGGTCTCCCAGGCGGTAAGCGGCCCAGCCGTGGGCCGCCTCATGAATGGTGATGGCGAACAGCAGAATGAACAGGCTGATTATGGTCGTAATCATCTTCTTTCAGGTCATTTTCTTATACCATAAGAACAGGGTTAAAGTCTATGCCGGGAGCAGTTCTGGTCCATTTAAATTTTGATGTTTTAAGATCTTTGGTGCCTGGCGGTCATCAGAGCAGGGCTTTTTCTCTTCAGCCGGCCCTGGTCCCGGAGTTTATAGTCTGAATGACCCTGGCCAGTTGCCGCTCCTCATTGCCTCTGCCCCTGGCTAACCAGTCTTTGTAATTTCCTTAAGTCTAAGTTACCGGCGTTAAACGGTGCCCAAAAAGAGTGAGCCCGACCCTTTTAGGTCAGGCTAAGCCTTTTGGTTGATTGGAAAAGAGAAAATCAGGAATTCAGGATTTTATCCACTTCTTCCTTATCGATATCCTGGATGTACTTGATGCCGCTGATTCTGGCAGCTTCCATGGTTAGGGCTCCGATATCATCCCTGGTGATATAACCAAGTGAGAACTTCCTGGCCCCGGCCATCAACTGCCTCAGGCCCTGGTTCAGGCGTTTGAAATAAGTGTAAACGCCGATGGCACCAGGCGGCAGCTCGTTGAATCTCTCCCCGAACCTTTTCTTAAGCTCAGGAGCGGTCATGAAAATTTCTTCTACACTGTTGCCAAACCGTTCCACATAAACCGGTATCTGG
>JANLGB010000304.1:0-815 GCA_024653405.1 Candidatus Saccharicenans sp. | reverse complement strand
TCCTTGATGCGGCTGCCGATGGTCTTGCCTACCATGGCCGCGGCCAGGGGAGACCGGGCCATGCCCACAGCCTTGACGTAAGGAGCGCCCAGGGCGATGGCCTTGAAGATCTGGTCTTCGAAAGTAATGCCGCCAGCGAAAACTATGTCCGGGACATATTCACCCTTCTTGGCCAGGTGGTCGGCGTATTTATAGGTTAGGGACCAGATTTCCACTCCGGGGATACCCCACTCATTCATCATTCGCCAGGGGCTCATGCCGGTGCCGCCGCCGGCGCCGTCTACGGTCAGCATGTCTATTTTGGCTTTGGAAGCGTACTTAACAGCCCGGGCCAGGTCGGCCGGACGGTAGGCTCCAGTCTTGAGGAAAATATACTTGGCCCCGGCCTTTCTCAGCTCCTCCACCCGCTTCATAAAGCTCTCTTCTTCCACCATGCCCAGGCGGCTGTGACGCTCGAATTCTTTGAAGCTGCCCTTTTCAAAGGCCTGGATAACCAGCGGGTCTTCCGGGTCGGGCAGGACGATGTAGCCCCGCCTCTTCAATTCCTGAGCCTTCTTCAGCGACTTGATTTTAACCTCGCCGCCGATATCCTTGGCTCCCTGACCCCACTTCAGTTCAACGCATTCCACTCCGAGTTTTTCAATGGCATACTCCTGGATACGGAGGCGGGTGTCCTCGATATTGGCCTGAACAACGATTGCTTCATAGCCGTCCCGTTGATAATCTTTGTAGAGATCGACTCGTCGTTTCAGATCGACGGTGTCGATCACGCGGCCCTGTTTGATGACGGCCTGTGGATCCATGCCCGCCACGTT
>JANLGB010000303.1:364-1862 GCA_024653405.1 Candidatus Saccharicenans sp. | reverse complement strand
GCTGTGGTTTTCCCTGTTGCAGGTTGAGGTTGACATCGGTCAACCCCGGGACTGACTTCAGCCGGTCGGCGAAGTCAAGGGCGATGCGGCGCAGAATTTCCAGGTTCTGCCCCTTGACCTTGAGGACAATTTCACCCGAAGTCAGGGCCAGGAATTCTCCCAGCGTAGTCTGTTCCCGGCTGGCAGAAAAAGAAAGGTCTGGTATGGCCGCCAGGAATTTTCTGGCCCTAGACATCAGGTTTTCAACAGCCGTGGGATTTACGGCCTCAACCGTCACCACGGCTGAATTGACCGAGACCTCGGGCCGGAAGGATTCACTGCTGGAAATGATGCCCACCTGAGAAAAAACCTGACGGCATTCCGGCTGTTGTTGCAGCCAGTTTTCGAGCCGGGCCACAATTTCTTCGGTCTGCTCCAGGGAATATTCGACTGGTGTTTTCAGGTTGAGATGGAAACTGGAAGTCCGGAGTGGCGGCATCAGCTCCCGTGGCAGGATGATCCCCAGGACTATGATCAAGGAGAATAGGGCCAGGGCTAGGTAAAAGGTTGTTTTCTTGTGGTTGAGCGACCATCCCAGGGCGGTTGAATGGCGGTTAACGAATTGTTGGTAGCGGCGGTTAAAAGCCCGAAAAAGAGCTTCCAGGACGGGCTTAAATAAATCAGAAACAAGTCGGAATGACCGGAAAAAGAGCCAGGCCAGGCTCTTAAAAATGGTCCGGACCAGCCACAGAATCATGAAGACAAGGTTATAAGCCAGAAATTTAAAGCCCAGCCAGGGATCGGCCCAGCGGCTTTTGCTCCCGCTGGCGGTCCTGAGCTGGCCAAGGCTTCGCCAATGAAAATCCAGCTGGATTCTTTCCGGCCGAGCCAGCAGCCTTTCCCGCGAAGCCAGCATTGGCAGGAGGGTTACCGAAACCAGCAGGGAGGAAAGCAAGGTATAGGTTACGGTCAAGGCCGTATCTTTGAACAACTGGCCAGCCAGCCCTCGGACATAGATGACCGGCAGGAAGACCACGATGGTGGTCAGGACCGAAGCCGCCACCGGGCTGATCACTTCTCTGGTGCCGGTGCTGGCCGCCTCCTTTACCGTAGCTCCCAGTTGCCGGTGCCGAAAAATATTTTCCGAGACTACCACCGCCGTGTCATCCAGCATGCCCACCCCCAGGGCCAGGCCTCCTAAGGACATCAGGTTGAGGGTGATATCCCGCAGGAAGAGGATGTTAAACACCCCGATTATGGAAATGGGAATAACCGTTCCTATAATCAGAGGGGACTTCCATTCCTGCAGGAAAAGGAGCAGCGTCAGAAAAGCCAGGATAGCTCCCTGGATTATTTCTTCCCGGGTGGAATCGATGGCGCTCTGGATATAGCCGGCCTGCTCGCTGATGACTTCCAGGTTGATTTCTGGATTTTCCTTCTTAATCTGCCCGATCACCACCCGGGCTGCTTGACTCACCCGGACGGTGTTCGTCCCATATTCTTTCCTGATTAACAGGCG
>JANLGB010000303.1:0-354 GCA_024653405.1 Candidatus Saccharicenans sp. | reverse complement strand
ACCTGGTGGTGCCCTCTCGTGCTTTCATGCTGTCCACCACTCGGCCGACGTGCTTGAGCAGGACCACCCCCCGGTCGGCGGTAAATTTAACCGGGATTTCTTCTATTTCCCGGACGGTGTTGAATTCCCCGGCAATTCGCAGGGAATACAAAAATTTACCCTTACGGATAGTCCCGCCGTGCAGGCTCCGGTTGAAACCGGCTATTTTCTGGGAAACGGCTTCGAGGCTCAGGCCATAATTGGCCAGCTTGGCCGGCTCCAGCTCAACCTGGATTTCCCTTTCCACTCCGCCGGTGATTTCCACCGCCGCGATGCCCTCGATCTGCTCCAGCCTGGGTTTGATCATCTCCTCGG
>JANLGB010000302.1 GCA_024653405.1 Candidatus Saccharicenans sp. | reverse complement strand
AATTTCCTGAAGCAACAATTCGACTTTGTCCTGTTCGATTCGCCGCCGATACTGGCCGTTTCTGACGCCCTAGTGCTGGGCAAGCAAGTGGATGGGCTAATTCTGGTGGTCAGAGCCGGTCAGACCCCGATTAACGCCCTGAAGCAGGCCCGGAACAAGATTGAAGACCACAAAATCAACTGCCTGGGAGTGATCATAAACGGAGTAAGCCTCCTGGAGCAGGAAGGCTATTACGCCCGGCAGTATTATCATTACTCTAAGCCGCTGTGAGGACCGAGCCGGGCTGGATTATTGCCCGCCGGGCGGGCCGGAGTGGCTGGGCCTGGCAAAGCCGGGCTCAGGAATAGAATAAGGGCCTCGATTTCGGGGCAATAACCCCTGAAATCGATAATAATAAAACAGCCTGGGACTCGAGGCGAGGGCCTGAATTTAATTTTGACAAAAAATGGTCATTATTATATAAAAGATTACCAAGTACGAGGATTTAATTGGCTTAAGCCATGAAGCAAGGAAGCGATAGATGACCGAAAAACCCATTCTCCAGGTTTTTGACCGGGTCCTGGAAGATTTCATCAACCGTCTCCTGGATTATACGACTGATGGTTGTGTCCTGCTCGACCGGGATAAAAAGATAGTCTTCTGGAACAAGGCCGCTGAAGATCTGACCGGTTTTGCCAGGGAAGAGATGCTGGGTAAATCTTGCCAGTCCGAAACTCCTCTTTACACCGATTATTCAGGCCAGAACATCTGCGCCGAAAGCTGCCTCTGCGACAAAGCTCTCAAGGAAAAAAAGCCCCAGGTGTTGGAAGTTTTCGTGCAGAATAAAGCCGGCTACCGGCTGCCGGCCAGGTTGAAAGCCCTGCCGGTGATGAACTCCGAGGGCCAGGCCACCGGAATAGTGGAAATATTCACCAGCACTTCCCCGGCCATAACCATTCCGCTGCGCGTCCCAGAGCTGGAAAAGATGCAGCTCCTGGACGTGGACACCGGCATTCCCAACCGCCTCTACATGGAAATGTATTTGAAGAACAGGATTGAAGAATACCAGAAATACAACCTGCCCTTCGGCCTGATTTATGCCGACATCGATAATTTCAACAAGGTGCAGGAGAGGTTTGGACGGTTCAACGGGGCTAAGCTCATCCGGATGATCGCCCGCACCCTGCAGAAAAACATCAGGTACCTGGACATGGTAGCCCGCTGGGACAACGAGGAATTCATCATCTGCCTGCTGAACATCGACGAAAACCGGCTGGACATCGTGGCCAACAAACTGCGGCTGCTGGTGGCTGAATCCTATATAACTGTGGAAACAGGTTTGCTTAACGCTACCATCTCCATGGGAGCCAGCCTGGTGCAGAGGTTCGACACGGTGGAATCTCTGGTCAAGCGGGCTGAGCAGCTGATGCTCCATAGCAAGTGGCTCGGACGGAACCGCGTCTCTCTGACTTTCACCCAGAAGGAAACCTGAGTCTGGTTCTTGAATAAGCGCCTCTCAAAAAGCCAGTTCTTACGATTTCTTTTTACCCGAACCATATCACGCCCACAAATTCTTGTCCCTGAAATGACCGGCCGCACCTGATAGTCTTAAGAACATTGCGCAGGTAACATCATTATTACAGCTTCAAGCGAGGTGAAGCTCTGGCCATTGCCAAAATTTTGGTGGTTCCATCCGCTCAATAACCGTCCCATCTCCACAGGGGTCAAGGGGGTTGCTCAGGACACATAGCGGAGGGGGACCTGCAACTCCGGTTGCGAGGGAACCGTCGGGACTGGTTCCCGTGCCTTCCATCACTCCCCCTCCCCACCCCGGGCAGAGGCAGGGGCATCGAGACACATAGCGGAGGGGGACCCGCAACCGGAGTTGCGGGT
>JANLGB010000301.1 GCA_024653405.1 Candidatus Saccharicenans sp. | reverse complement strand
GGCCAGGGAATCCTGACGGCCCGCTGGAAGACTTTTTTTACCCCGTTGAGGGCCGGGCTGGTGGTCCGGTATTCACCGAACAGGCAGTCAAAGCCCTGGGCATAGATGAGCTGATTGCTGGCAACTTCGTAGACTTTAATGAAATAATGACCGTAATTAAAAGGGTTGGTCAGGTTGGTCCGGCTTTCAGGCCAGAGTGATTCCTGGTAAACGTTCTGGATTATTATCTCTTCAGTTTGGGCCTCGCCCACCATGTAGAAATTAAGGCGCATGGCTTTATCGAAAAAATGGTCTTCAAAGCGAACCTCTTCTTCGGCCGGAAGGTAAAGGATCGCACAAGTAAGGAGCAAGAATAAGGTTAGCACTGCCGGCGTTAATTTTATTTTTATTTCCCTCAAGACCATGTCGGGCCTCCGTTTTTGACTGTTATGATGATAATCTATATTAATTTTTCAGGCCAGCTCTATTCTCAGTCAAGTCAATCCAGCCATTCTTTTTACTGGTAACGGAGACTTTTGCTGGATAGCGAAAATTTTATCCAATCTTAGGCCAAGCCTTTTTTCAATAACCACTTTTCTTTCTGAATTTTTTCTCTATCCGGATTTGTTATTGGCAGATTAAATTAAAAAATACTTGGCCTCCAGCCGAAAACTTGCCAACAGGAGACAGGCCGTCTTTCCTGCTCCGGGGCAAGACGGACTCGTCTCTAATCTTCCTATTTCTGCAGCGGGGATAGGTCGTCTATGACCCACATGCCGCGGCCGTTGGTGGCAATGACCAGCATGTTATCGCGCGGGTGGATCTTTAAATCCCAGACCGGAGCATTGGGCAGGCCGCTGCCCAGGCAGTTCCAGCTCTTTCCGTCATCGAGGCTCACGTAGACACCATAATCCGTACCCACGTACAAAACTCCTTTTTTCTTCGGGTCTTCCCGGATGACGTTGGTCGGTCCGCCCGGGAGGTTGGCGCTGAGGTTGACCCAGGTTTTTCCAAAATCGGTTGATTTAAATATGTAAGGGGCAAAGTCATCATCATGCCGGCCGATCAGGGCAATATAAACCGTGCCCAGGTCAAATCTAGAAGCCTCGAGGCACCAGACGTGCTTGTTATAAGGCAACCCGGCCGTGATTTCGGTCCAGGTGGCTCCACCGTCCCTGGTAAGGTGCACCCGGCCATCGTCCGTCCCGGCGTAGATCAAGCCAAATTTTAGCGGAGACTCGGAGATGGCGGTCAGCGTGGCATAGGGTATGGCATAAGGAAGCTTACCCTGCTTTTTGGGGTCGAAAGCGGTCAGGTCAGGACTGATTTTTTCCCAGGTTTCACCGCGGTTAAGCGAGCGGAAGACATACTGGAACCCATGGTAGACGATATGGGGATTGTGTGGGGAAATGATGGTTGGGGCCAGCCACTGGCCGCGATGCTCCGGCTCGCCCTCGGCCGGTTTCGGGTAAATTTCCTTGCTGGTCCAGGTGCCATTCCTGTATTCCGAACGCATCAAACGGCCGTAGAACGAGGAAGAATAGATGGTGTTGGGGTCGGCCGGGTCGACGGCGATGATGGTACCCTCTCCCCCCGGGGCCGGCTCCCAGCGCACCCGGGCCGGGCGGAAGCGTCTTGGTCCAGCCTGGGCTTCTGCTTTCTGCGGGGCCACCCCCAGTCCGCGGTGGGTACCGGAGTCCTGGACCGAACCGTAAACCGTGAACGGTTTCCGCAAGTCAAAATCCACGTTGTAAAACTGGATGGCCGGTATCTTCCGGTAAAAATCCTGCCAGGTTTTTCCGCCGTCGAAAGAGACATTGCAGCCGCCGTCATTTACATTTAGCAAATGGTCGGAGTCCTCGGGGTCAATCCACAGGCCGTGGTGGTCGCCGTGGAGATTTTCCCAGT
>JANLGB010000300.1:1128-1898 GCA_024653405.1 Candidatus Saccharicenans sp. | reverse complement strand
GAAAAAACCATCACCGAGCCCCTGGAACAGGTGGTCAGCTCGGTGAGCGGTGTCAAGAAGGTTACCTCCCAGAGTTCCGAGGGGGTCTCGGTGCTGATGGTGGAGTTTGAATGGGGTACAAACCTGGATTTTGCCGCCCAGGATATCCGCGACCAGATCGGCCTTTATCGTAATTTCCTGCCGACCAATGCTTCCAACCCTCTGGTGGTCAAGTTCAACCTGTCGCAGTTCCCCGTGGTCTTTTACGGTATAACCGCCAGTTCCGGCTATTCAACCTATGACCTGAAGAAGATGATAGAAGACGAGGTCAAGCCCAGGCTGGAAAGGCTGGACGGAGTGGCCTCGGCCGCGGTCTTTTCCACGGACGAAAGAGAAATCAGGATTGAGGTTGATAAGAATGCCCTGATTTCCTACAACCTGTCGCTGGACCGGGTGCTGATGGCCCTGGCCGCCGAAAATGTCAACGCCCCGGCCGGGGACGTGGTGGAGCGACATGAAGACCTGATCGTCCGCACCCTGGGAGAGTTCCGGAGCGTGGAAGATGTCAGGAACGTGGTGGTGGGCCTTTCCCAGCGTGGTGAACCGATTTATGTCAGGGATATTGCCGAGGTTAAAGACACGTTCAAGGAAACCCGGAGCGTGGCCAGGGTGCAGGAACAGAAGGGAGTTTATCTGGTGGTGAACAAGCGCTCTGGTGCCAACACCGCCCTGGTCGGCAATGCCGTCAAGAAAGAAATAGGCAGGATTCAGGCCACCCTTCCCGGGAACGT
>JANLGB010000300.1:0-1118 GCA_024653405.1 Candidatus Saccharicenans sp. | reverse complement strand
GTCGAGTTTCACATGGCCATGGACCAGGCCGAGATGATTAACATGGTGGCCAGCCGGACCTCAAGCAACGCGGTGGTTGGAGCCTTCCTGGCCATTGCCCTGATTTTCCTTTTCCTTAGAAACTGGCGGCCGACCATGATCATAGCCATTGCCATTCCCCTTTCTGTCATCACCACTTTTGTGGCTCTGTACGCTGCCGGTTATACCTTAAACCTGATGACCCTGGGCGGGTTGGCCCTGGGTGTCGGCATGCTGGTGGATAATGCCATCGTGGTCATAGAAAACACCTTTAGGCACATTGAAGAAGGCAAGCACGTGGAAGAAGCCGCAGTCATCGGGGCCTCCGAGGTGGGCATGGCCATAACCGCTTCCACCCTGACCACCATCATCGTTTTCCTGCCCGTGGTTTTTGCCGGCGGCATCACCGGCAAGCTTACCCAGCCCCTGGCCCTGACCATTGTCTTCTCCCTCGTCTCCTCGCTGTTTGTAGCCCTGACCCTGGTGCCGTTGTTTTCTTCGCTGCTGTTCAAGGCCAGGGCGAAGAAAAAGAGTGCCCAAGAAGAGTGCGTGGTAAAAGAGCCCCATTTTGCCGCGGCCAGGGCTTTTTACCGCAACCTTTTGACCGGGGCTTTAAGGAAGAGAAAGACCGTTCTGGCTGTGACTGCCGCCCTGTTTGTGATTTCCCTGGTGATAGTGGCTTTCATCGGGGCCGAGTTCATGCCCCAGTCCGACCGCAATTTCCTGATGGTCCGGGTAAAACTCCCGGTTGGCACCTCTTTAGAAGAAACCAATCGGGTAGTGAGTCAGGTAGAAAGGTTATTCAGCCAGCAACCCGAGGTCACCCTGGTTTCAGCCCAGGCCGGCTCCCGGGCTGAGGAAGACCCGGCCGACATGGCCAGCGGCATGGGCATTACCGGAACCCACGAGGGCTTGCTGATGGTCAGGCTGGTTAACCGTTCGGAGCGAAAGTATTCCGACATGGAGATTCTGGAAAGAGTCAGAAAGATGCTGCCCCGGCTGGAGAATTTTAAGTTCGAGCAGATCAACATGGAAGCAGCCATGATGGGCGGAGCGGCCGCCCCGGTGGAGATAAAGCTTTTCGGAAAAGACCTGGAGAC
>JANLGB010000002.1:27560-28737 GCA_024653405.1 Candidatus Saccharicenans sp. | reverse complement strand
TGCAGAAATTCGACCCCTACCTGAACGTTGACCCCGGGACCATGAGTCCTTTCCAGCACGGCGAGGTTTACGTCACCGACGACGGGGCCGAAACGGACCTCGACCTGGGGCATTACGAACGCTTTACTTCCACCAGGACCAGCCGGCTCCATAACTGGACGGCCGGCAAGATTTATGAGTCCATAATTCGGAAGGAACGCCGTGGAGATTACTTGGGAAAGACGGTCCAGGTCATCCCCCACGTGACCGACGAGATCAAGAATGCCTTTTATTCTGTTTCCAGCAATAACGACATTGTTATAGTGGAGATCGGCGGGACCGTCGGCGACATCGAAAGCCAGCCCTTTCTGGAGGCCATCAGGCAGATGCGGCTGTCGCTCGGCAGCGAGAATACCCTGTTCATTCACCTGACGCTGGTGCCGTTTGTCGGGACTTCGGGCGAGCTTAAGACCAAGCCCACCCAGCACAGCGTAAAGGAACTCCGGGCCATCGGTATCCAGCCCGATATTCTGCTCTGCCGCAGCGAGCGGGAACTACCGCCGGACATTAAGGGCAAGATTGCTCTGTTCACCAACGTGCCGTTGGAAGCGGTGGTCACGGCCGTCGACGCTCCTTCTATCTACGATATCCCGCTAAATTTCGCGGCTGAATCCCTGGACCGTATCATCCTGAAAAAGCTGGGGCTTCAGTCCAGGGAACCCGACCTAAGTCGCTGGCAGGAGCTGGCCCGCCGCCGGCACCAGCCCGAAGGCGAAGTCACCATCGCCATGGTCGGCAAGTACATCGGCCTGCATGATTCTTACCTAAGCCTTTACCAGGCTCTCGACCACGGGGGCCTGGCCAACCGGCTTCGGGTCAACATCGACTGGATTGAAGCTGAGGACCTCGAGCGCGGCCAGCCCTCCAAGATTCTTAGAAACAAGGACGGACTGCTGGTGCCAGGAGGTTTTGGCCAGCGCGGGGTGGAAGGGAAGATCAAGGCTATCCAGTACGCCCGGGAAAAGGGCCTGCCATTCTTCGGTATCTGCCTGGGTATGCAGTGTGCCACGGTGGAGTTCGCCCGGAACGTGGCCGGTCTCAAAGGGGCCCACAGCGAGGAATTTGATGAAAGTGCCCCGCATAAAATTTTTCGGCTGTGGCGGCTACTGCGGAAAGAATCTGACCTGGGCGGCACCAT
>JANLGB010000002.1:22272-27550 GCA_024653405.1 Candidatus Saccharicenans sp. | reverse complement strand
TGTGACCTGAAAAAAGGCACGCTGGCTTACTCCGTATACAAAAAAACGACGATAAGCGAACGCCACCGGCACCGCTACGAGTTCAACCCCGACTACGAACAACGCCTGGCGGCAGCCGGCCTGGTTATCTCCGGCAGGAATCCGGAGCACGGCCTGGTGGAAATAATAGAATTGAAGAGACACCCCTGGTTCCTTGGTTGCCAGTTCCATCCAGAATTCAAATCCCGGCCGCTGGAGCCACATCCACTGTTCAGCTCTTTCATCAAAGCTGCTTATCGCTTCAGGAAGCAGCGATAAAAAAATTATGTTGCTATAGATCGATATGAATATAAATACTTGATAATAAAAGAAATAGATAAATGCTCGATTCTCTTAAAAGGCTCCGGAATCACCTCCAGGGCGCTCGCGCCAGGAAAGTAGCCTTGATCCTGATGGACGTGGACGGGACCCTGACTGATGGCACCCTGTATGTGCTGCCGGACGGCCAGGAAATCAAGGGCTACCATGTCCAGGATGGCCTTGGTATCTTCCTGGCTCAGCTGGCCGGGCTCAAGCTGGGGATCATCACCGGGAAGACTTCTCAAGCGCTGGAAATCAGGGCCGCTCGCCTCGGCCTCGATGAGTTGCACCAGGGCATTATTGACAAGAAAAAGGTTCTTCTGGAAATTGCCGAACGCCATCAGCTCCGACTGGAACAGGTGGCTTTTATCGGTGATGACCCGGGTGACCTGGAAGTGACGCGGGCAGTCGGGTTTCCGGCGGCCGTGGCCGACGCTCACCCGGCTATAAAAAAGACGGCCAGGTATCTCTGCCGTCAGCCTGGCGGTCGGGGCGCGGTCCGGGAAGTCATAGAGTTTATTCTCAAAGCCCAGGGCCGGTGGACCTCGCTCCGGGAAAGAGCCAGCCAAATAAAAAGCAGTTCACAAAACCTGTGAATCTATATTAAGCTATCTGTATAAAGACCGGAGGAGTGGATGGAAATCAAGCCGGAAATATTCCGCGAATACGACATCAGGGGGGTGGTGGGCCAGGACCTGACCCCGGAACTGGCCAGCCTCATCGGTCGGGCCGTGGCCACCCAGGCCCGCCGGGGCGGTAAAACAGAAGTGGCTGTCGGCCGTGATTGCCGCCTGAGTTCGCCCGAGCTGGCCGAGGGGCTGAGGGCCGGCCTGCTCGGCTCCGGCTGCCGGGTGGTCGACCTGGGAGTAATCCCGACCTCGCTGGTGTATTTTTCAGTTTTTTATAAAAAGAAAGAGGCGGCAGTGATGATTACCGGGTCCCATAATCCGCCCGATTTTAATGGCTTCAAGGTCATGATTGGCGAGGAAACTCTCTACGGGCCCGGCATCCAGGACCTTTACCGCCTCATCCGGGAAAGGGATTTCATCCAGCCCGAGGTCCCGGGGGAGAGCACTTCTTACAACCCGGTTCCGGACTACCTCGATTACGTGGCCGGGCAGGTCAAGCTGGAGCGGCCGGTCAAGGTGGTGGTCGATGCCGGCAACGGCACGGCCGGGCCGGTGGCGGTGCCGCTTTTCCGGCGCCTGGGGGCCGAGGTGGTTGAGCTTTATACTGACATGGACGGCCGCTTCCCCAACCACCATCCGGACCCGACCCTGCCCGAGGCCCTGAAGGATTTAATTGCCACGGTCAAAGATAGCGGGGCTGAACTGGGAATTGCCTACGACGGCGATGCCGACCGCCTCGGGGCGGTGGACGATGCCGGGCGGATTATCTGGGGCGACCAGCTTATGATCATCTTCGCCCGCGACCTCCTGGCCAGGCATCCGGGGGCAGCGGTTATCTCCGAGGTCAAAGCTTCCCAGGTCCTGTATGATGAAATCAGCCGCCTAGGAGGCCGGCCGATAATGTGGAAGACCGGCCACTCGCTGATCAAGAAAAAAATAAAAGAGGAAAAGGCCCTGCTGGCCGGGGAAATGAGCGGGCACATCTTTTTTGCCGACCGCTGGTTCGGCTTTGATGACGCCATCTATGCTTCGGCCCGGCTGCTGGAAATAATTTCCCGCTCCAGGCGAAAACTGTCTGAACTGCTGTCCGACCTGCCGAAAACCTATAACACTCCGGAAATCCGCATCTACGCTTCCGATGAAGTCAAATTTAAGATCGTGGAAAGAGTGAAGGAGGCCCTCAGTCATCACCCCGGGGTCAAGCAGATCATAGATATCGATGGAGTCCGGGCTCTCTTCGACCGAGGCTGGGGTCTGCTCCGGGCTTCCAACACGCAGCCGGTGCTGGTGCTGCGTTTTGAAGCCTCCACCCCGGAAGACCTGGCCCGAATCCAGGCCGAGGTCCGGGGCGTGATGGAAGAGGTTATAAAACAGCTTAACAATAAATAGCCGGAAAAATTTAAGCCAGGAGTGAAACGGTCGTGGCCAAGAAAAAATCAGCCAGGAAAAACGGCCAGGGTAAACTTGACTTGAGAGTGATCGTTCTGGCCGGCGGCAGCGGCACCCGGTTCTGGCCGCTCAGCCGGCAGCAGAATCCAAAGCAATACCTTAATATTATCAGCGAAAAATCTCTGATAGAAGAAACAGTCAACCGGCTCCAGGGCCTCATCCCGCCCTCCAGGATTTACACCATAGCCGTGTCTGGACAGACCAGAATCTTGAGACGTTTGCTGCCCCGGTTGCCCGAAAAGAATTTTCTGGTGGAGCCGGAAGCCCGAAACACCGCGCCTTCGCTGCTGCTGGCTACCGCCACCATGTATCTTAAAAACCCGGAAGCCGTGATTATTGCCCTGCCGGCGGACCATTTCATCAAGGATGTCCGGGATTTCAGGAGAAAACTAATCCTGGCGGCCGAGGCCGCCCGGAAGTTCAAAAAAATCGTGATGTTTGGCATCCCCCCGGCGACTCCCTCCACTGCCTACGGCTATATTCACGTAACCCGGGAAGGACGCCAGGAAATTGACGGGGAAGAATTCTACCAGGTCCGCGGGTTCCGGGAAAAACCCGACCTGCCGACAGCCCTGGAGTTTATCCAGTCGGGGGAATACTACTGGAACAGCGGCATTTTTCTGTGGCGGGCTGATACTTTTGCCGAAAGCCTGCGCGATTATGCCCCGGAGCTGTTCTCGGCCTGGATCAAGCTCCTGCCGGCTCTCAGAAAAAACGACCGCCGGGAAGTCCGCCGCATCTTCCTGGAGATACCCTCGCTGTCGATTGATTATGCTCTGATTGAAAAAATCTATGGCTCGCTGATGAGCCCGGGTGATTTTGGCTGGTCGGACCTGGGTTCCTGGAGCGCTCTTTATGATTATCTCCCCGAAGACGAGGATTGCCATGTGGCCCGCGGACGGGTGATGTCTCTGGAGGCCAGAAATTGCCTGGTCTTCAACCCGGGAAAGCTGACGGCTCTAATCGGGGTGGAAAACCTGATTGTGGTCAATGCCGGAGACGCCCTGCTGGTCTGCCGCCGGGACCAGGACCAGAAGGTCCGGGAAGTGGTGGAGAAGCTGAAGCGGGAAGGGCCCGAATACCTGTAGACAGTCGTTACCAAGCCAATTCCTGGCGCTGTCAATAGGATGGTCCGGGGGAAGAACCTTAATATCCAGATAGCGGTTTCAATAGAAGCCGGCTGTCCCTTGCCTGAGAGCAGCTGATTTCGGCTGCCGAGAGAGCTGGTTTTCTTTTATTTTTTGCTGTGGCCTTCGATTGGCTTTAGCCGCGATTTAGGCGGTTATCCGGCTGTTGACCCTGAGCCGTTAGCACCTTTGAGGTACTTTTCTTCCCAGATGGGGTCGAGGAGGGCGGCCACTTTCCGGTCATATTCCACCAGCCCCTGGTAATATTCAGGGTCTTTCAGGGCTTCGGCCGCGTTGTCGTCTATGGGGCGAGGCCGGTGTTTTTGTAGCAGCGGATACAGGTCTTCAAAGTGATCGCGCATCGGACAGGGCCTGATCCAATTCTTGACCGGTCCCTCTAAGTTCAGGTCCTTGCCGTAGCCATAATCCCGCTGCCATTGCCTGAGGTCGACGAAGAAGAGATGAGCCCAAACGTCATTCAGGTTTTTACCCTGATTGTAGATTTCATAGATGTTGACCGGCGAGTAGGGCACAAAAACGCAGGGGGTAACCGTGCCGTCCCAGTTGACCACCATGTAGCCACCCGACCGGCCGGCTGAGATGCAGCCATGGGTGGCCGTACCGCTATTCCAGAAATCGATCAGGAACAGGTGTTTCTCGTAAACTAACTGCCAGGACCGGCGGTACATCCGCAGCCGCTGTTCCGGGGTGGGAAGCAGGTCCAGGGTGAAAGCCCGGCCGATGGGCATGTATTGAAAGGCCCAGGCAAAATGGACTCCTTGCTGGTTGAAGTAGAAATCCATGACTTCATCGGAAAAGACTTCCTCAGCGTTGTCCTTGGTAATGGTCAGAGAAATGCCATAGAAAACATTTTCTCTTCTCAGGTTCTCGAAGGCGGCCAGGATGCGGTCAAAGACGCCGCGGCCCCGCCTCTTTTCTGTGGTTTCTCTCAGGCCTTCGACTGAAATAGCCGGCATAATATTTCCGGTGCGGGCCATTCTCCTGGCCATCTGGTCATCGATGAGGGTGCCGTTGGTGTACATCAGGAAAAAGCAATCGTTGTGCTTTTCCACCAGGTCCATCAGGTCGTGGCCTTCATCTTCATAGAGCAATGGTTCGCCGCCGCTGATGACCGTAAACCGGGCTCCCCACAGCTCCTTAGATTCAGCAACCAGGCGGTCGAGCACTGGCCAGGAGAGTTTCATATCCGTCCGGTCAGAATCGGCATAGCAGCCGGTACAATACAGATTGCACTTCTTGGTCGGGCTGATGAGTAAGAATCCAGGCGGTGTCGTGCCGAACTGCTGGCGGAATCTTTCCCTTATCGGGATTTCTCCTTCCCTGATGATGGCATCGCCAATCAGGACATTCAGGAGTTTCTGCAAGGTTTGGGGAGACAACCTGTCTTCAATGATGGCCCGGGTGATAGTCCGGAGAATGGCTATGCCCATTTCTGCCCGGTCCCGGACTGCGCCCGGTGGTTTATTCCCTCGGCCGATGGCTATAGCCGTATTTTTCCTGAGTTTCTTTTCCCAGGAGTTGGCCAGAAAATAGGCCGCGGGCTTGATGGTCCTAAGCACGGGAATAAATCTAGCAATCCTTCTCAGCCTGGAGGCTCGGGCCTCTCGCCGACGGTAAGTCTTCTGTTGCTCATTAACCATTTCGCCCTCCTTCTCTCAATTAAAGGAGAAAAAGGCTTAATAATCTGGTTATTTAGTGAGCCAATACCCTACC
>JANLGB010000002.1:21636-22262 GCA_024653405.1 Candidatus Saccharicenans sp. | reverse complement strand
TCCTGGCTTGACTTGACAGGCCAGGAAGGGTAGTCCCGAAGAAGTTTAATTTCTTTAATATCAAATAGATATAATTTTTAAGATTCAGCTCACCAGCTATTTGATCCACTTCTGGCGGAGTCTTCCTTCAATCTGCTAACCAGCTTAGTCCGGCTGTTAGACCGGGCCAAAACCTGGCCAGAATCGGGGAAAATAAGCCAGGCAAATCCTGGACGGTTAAAATTCTTTCTCCCTGCAGGCCAATAAGGCATTCACAGCGAATGGACGGCGACTATGAATATGAAATTGACAGAAAGGGCAAGAACGGGGAAGGAGGCTAAAAACCAGATACTGCCGGGCCAGAGAACAAGTGCCTTTGAACTGAGTTTTCCTGACGGGCTCGACAGCCTTACCGGGCCGACAGATAACGTTTCTGCATCCGGGAGTGTCTGATACCGTAAGCAAAGTAAATCAGTAGTCCAACTCCCAGCCAGGCGCTGAACCTTAGCCAGGTCAGGGGCGGCAAGCTGGCCATGAGATACAAGCAGAAACCGATAGTAATGAGCGGGGTAAACGGCACCAGCGGCGTCCTGAACCTTCTTTCTACCTGGGGCTGGGTGTGGCGCAGGACAATCACTCCGACCGAC
>JANLGB010000002.1:0-21626 GCA_024653405.1 Candidatus Saccharicenans sp. | reverse complement strand
GCAAACAGGGTCCCGATATTGCACAGCTCGATGATAATCCCAAGGGGGAAGAACCCGGCAATCAGGGCGGTCAAGGCCCCGGTAATCCAGGTGCAGATGGCCGGGGTGCGATGTTTGGGATGAACTCTGGAGAAGACCTCAGGCAGCAGCCCGTCCCTGGCCATGACCATGAAAATCCGGACCTGGCCATAGACAGTTATCAGCAGGGTAGAAATCATCCCGATAATCCCGCCGGTAGCTACCAGCGCCCCGCCCCAGCGGATGCCTATCCGGGCCAGGGCAGCCGGCAGGGCGTTGCCCACGTCAATCTCCTTAAAGGGCACCAGCCCGGTCAGGACGAAGGCTACGCCCACATAGAGCACTATAACCACCGCCAGGCAGAGCATCAGTCCGAGCGGGACATCTTTTTTGGGATTGATGGTTTCCTCGGCCGCGGTGGAAACAGCATCAAAGCCGATGTAAGCAAAAAAGATGATAGCCGCTCCGGCCATTATTCCTTTCCAGCCGAACGGGGCAAAGGGCGTCAGGTTGCTAAGGTTAACATGTCTTATACCCAGCACGATGAACAGAACTATGACCGCTACCTTGAGCACCACGATTATATTGTTGGTAATCGAGCTCTCTCTGATTCCCAGGTAAAGTATCCAGGTAATCAGCAGGGTAATCAGGATAGCCGGTAGGTCAACAATTCCCCCGGCCAGGGGAGTCAGGCAAAGGGCTTTGGGCAGCTTTAATCCCAGGTTTTCCAGCAGCCCGATGAAAGTGGTTGACCAGCCCGAGGCCACCGCGCTGGCCGAGACCAGGTATTCCAGCATCAGGTCCCAGCCAATTATCCAGGCGATGACCTCGCCGAAGGCAGCGTAAGAATAGGAATAGGTGCTACCAGCCACGGGAAACATGCTGGCCAGCTCGGAGTAGGTGAGGGCACACAGCCCGGCGGTGATAGCCGCTATGATGAACGACAGCAGCACGCCGGGGCCAGCCAGGTGGGCTCCCTGGCCGGTGGCCACGAATATGCCCGTGCCCACCACCGAACCAATGCCCAGGGCGGCCAGGTCCACGGCTCTTAAACTTTTCCGAAGCTGGGTGTGTTCCGAGGCTTCCTGCAGTTCTTCAGGTCTTTTCTTGGCCCAGAGATTCATCTGCTATCTCCTTGGACAGCCAAAATCACTTTAAGTGATGAATAATACTGATGTTGATTTCATTTGACAAGAAAAAAGATAAAGAATAAATAAGAAATAGGCCACCAGAAGGAGCCAAAAAAAGGGAAGAGAAAAGGTCTTTTTTCGTCCCTAATAAAGGTTGAATCTTATTTTTTTGAAGTGCTTTTTGATTAACTGGTTATGGCCATAATTTTCCTTTCAAGGAGGAGGTGAAGGCATGAACCTCAGAAAAATTGCGGTTCTCTGGCTCGGCTGCTTCCTTCTTCTGGCGCTGGGCTCAATGGCTACGGCCCAGATTAAGCTGGAAGTCAAGGAGCATGTCCTGGCCAACGGGCTGAAGATTCTGATGATTCCCAAGCCCGGCGTTCCCCGGGTAGTCTGCCACATCTATTACAAGGTAGGCTCTATCAACGAACGTCCCGGCATTACCGGCATCGCCCATGTCCATGAACACATGATGTTCAAGGGGACCAGGATGATGGGGGTGACCGATTTTGCCGCCGACGATGCGCTCAACCGGCAGATTGACGAGCTTATGGAAAAGATTTACCGGGAAAAATTCTGGAAGCGGGATGGTGATCAGCAGAAGATTGCTGAATGGCAGAAACAGGTGGAGGAGCTGGTCCAGGCCGAAAAGAAATACATCATCAAAGACCATCTCTGGGAAACCTACATGAAAAACGGCGGGACCGGCCTCAACGCTTCCACCTCTGATGAAGTCACCGGTTATTACGTCACCCTGCCTTCGAACAAGGTGGAACTCCAGATGCTGCTGGAAGCAGACCGGATGATGAACGCCTATTTCCGGGAATTCTATTCTGAAAAAGATGTGGTCATGGAGGAACGGCGGCTCAGCGAAAACAGTCCCGGTTTCTACTTCAACGAACAGGTCCGGGCCGCGTTCTATGTTGCTTCCCCCTATCATTGGCAGGTTATCGGCTGGATGGATGACCTGAAAAAGATGACCAAGAAAGATATGATTGAGTTCCACAACCGGTATTATGTCCCCAACAACGCCGTGGCCATTTATGTGGGTGATTTCCAGCCGGAAGAAATCATCAAGCTGGCGGAAAAATATTTTGGCCCGGTGCCCCGCGGCCAGGATGTCGAGCCCATCAGGACCGGAGTCCCGCCCCAGTATTCGCACAAGACGATGTACGGTGAGGGGCCGGGTATGCCCAACCTGCAGATGTGGTTCCACATACCGCCGGAGGGAGACCCCGAGGTGCCAGCTCTGAATATCCTGTCGGCCATCCTGTCGGGGGAGACCGGCCGGTTGACCAGGGTTCTAGTGCAGGAAAAAGATGTGGCCATCAGGGCGATGGCTATGGCCAGGCCTCAGTGGTATGTGGGAGCTTTTACCTTTAATATAATTCCCAAGGTGCAGAAGGGCGTTAAACCGGAAGACCTGGAAAAGCACGTCTGGGAAGAGATAGATAAAATCAAGAAAGATGGGGTAACGGCGGCCGAGCTGCAGAAGGCCAAGAATCGGGCCGAGGCCAGGTTCATCCGCGGACTGGAATCGCCGATGTTCCTGGCGATGAGGGTCGGCCGGGCCGAGCTCAACCGCGGCTGGCGCTCGCTTCTGACCGACCTGGAAGACCTGAAGAAGGTGACCGCGGAGGATGTGAAAAAGGTGGCCACCAAGTATTTTGTTAAAGATAACTGCCTGGTGGCTGTCTATTCCCGCGGTCAGAGAAGATAAGGAGGGATGCCATGAAAAAAATAAAAGTTGTTTTTCTGGTTTTGTTGCTGCTCCTCGGCAGCACCGGGCTGGTTTCAGCCCAGGTGACCAGGCCGGAAGACCTGAAGTTCCCTCCGCTGAAGTTTGAACCTCCCAACCCAGCTAACTTCCGGGTGGTGTTGGTCAACGGCCTCCGGGCTTACGTCCGGGAAGAAAGAGCCCTGCCGATAGTCAACCTCACGGCCATCATCCACACCGGCGGGCTGTACGTGCCCAAGGACAAAGCCGGCCTGGATTCACTTCTTTCCGAGTGTTTGATCAAGGGCGGAACTAAAACCAGGAGCGGCTCGGAAATTGAGGAAAGGATAGATTTCCTGGGTGGCACCCTGAACTTCAACGTCGGGGAGAGGACGGCTACCCTGTCCCTGTCGGTACTGAGCAAGGACCTGGATGAGGGACTGGAGATTTTCTTTGACGTCCTGATGAACCCCGGATTCAGGGAGGATAGCTTAAAGCTGGCCAAAGGCCGTTTGATAGAGCAGATGAGAACAGCCAACGATAACCCCAGCCAGGTGCTGAACCGGGAGTATCAGAGGGTTCTGTACGGCGAGCACCCATTGACCTACCAGGCGACCAAAGCCACGGTGGACAGCCTGACTGCGGCTGACCTCAAGTCTTTTCACAGCAAATACTTTTTCCCGAAGAATATCATCATCGCGGCCGCGGGAGATTTTAGCCGTGACCAGTTGAAAACGAAGATAAATAAGTATGCTGCCAAATGGGCTAATAAGAGTTTGAGCTTCCCGGCGGTCAGCAAGAATTTCCCCGAACCGGAGCCCGGCGTCTACTTCATCCAGAAAAAGATAAACCAGGGCTACGTCTCGGTCGGCCATCTGGGAATTGAAGACACCAACCCGGATTATTTTGCGGTGCAGGTGATGAATTTCATCCTGGGCGGCGGAAGTTTTACCTCCAGAATCACTTCCAAAGTCCGCTCGGATGAGGGCCTGGCCTACAACACCGGCAGCCGCTTCACCTACCGCTGGGGCTTCCCCGGAACTTTTTCCGGCTATGTACAGACCAAATCGGAAACCGTCGGCTATGCCATTTCTCTGATTCTTAAAGAGTTTGAGCGGATCAGGCAGGAACCTGTATCTGAGGCGGAGATGGAAACGGCCATCAATTACTACCTGGAAAGCTTCGCCGATTTCTTCCAAAGCCCGATTGGCACCATGGTGAATTTCGCCAACCTCGAGCTCCAGGGCAAACCGATGAATTATTACGCCACCTACCGGGATAAGATTAAAGCAGTGACCAAAGAGAAAGTGCTGGAAGTGGCCAGGAAATACATCCATCCGGACAAAATGGTTATTATGATTGTCGGCGACTTTGAACCCTGCAACAAGGGCTCTGACAAGTTCCCTGGACCTGTGGACAAGCTGGGTAAGATTCACCGGGTCAAGCTGCTCGACCCGCTGACCGGCCAGCTGGTGGAGTGAGTTTTACCCGGGGGAGAATGAATATCTCCTGGGAAAAGTTGGCTTAGTGTAACCTGCGGGAGAATTGAAGAGAAGGGGCAGCCTGAGGGGTGCCCCTCTTTATTTTTGCCGCGAGAGGAGCCTTGGGTTAAGGACAGGGCTTGTCTTTAATAGGTTACAGGGCTTTCATTCCTTGACAGGGAAAGACCGCGCTCTTAAATTTAAAAAAGGGAAAACTTACATGAAAGAGAGGGCGCTGCTTTTCCTTATTTTATTTATTACAGCCACTGCTCTGTCTGTTGAAGCCAGACCGGCCATCAGGCTCTGGGGAGGCCTGGATTGGGCCTGGTATGCCGGGCAGCCGGGCTGGTATACCTTTCCGGAAATCGGTTATAAACTCGGCAAAAAGCAAGGCTTCAGCCTGGGAGCCGGGCTGGAATTTCCTGTTGCCTTTTCCGGGCTCAGCCTGATAACCGAATTGAGCTGTCTTCAGAAAGGTCAGGAAGTCACCTGGTATTACTGGGATGAATTCTTATACAGGGAATATTTTAAGCTTTTAACCCTGAGCCACCTTGGATTGCTAAAAGTAAAGCCGTCTGACAGCGGGCCGGTGTTCTTCCTTTTGGGCTATGAGGTATCCCCTAACCTGAGACATGAGTGGCATGGCCTCGATATCAGACCTGACACCAGCAAGATAGGCCTGGGCCTGGTTGCCGGCGGGGGGATTGAAGCCAAACTGAAGAAGTTCGATATTTGGGCCGAGGTCCGGTATCACCATGGAATCACCAAATTGGGAAAGGTTGAAGATTATAAGAATCTTAGGCCAAGAGACTTAATCCTGGTTCTTGGTTTGAAGTTCCGGCGGTTCTGACTCCTGCCTGGGAGTTAGGAAGTATAAGGGTCTTCTATCTACATGATGATATTTTTGGGAGGTGAGGCGATGCGCCGAGAAATCTTCCTCTTGGTTCTGGTCCTTGGTCTGGTTGCTGCTGCCCATCCGGCTGGCCTCCAGGCCGATTTCAGGGCCTGGGGTGGGCTGACCAGCGGCAGGTACCAGGGCCTGCCCCCGCCAGTTGGAATCCCTGAGCTCCGCTATCAGAATGCCTGGCGAACGGGGTTCGGACTGGGGGCCGGCCTGGAATTAAGGGTGCCCCGGGCTCCACTCAGCTTAATCCTGGGTCTCGGTTACCTCCAGAAAGGGTCCGAGCTGGAAATTTATTACCTGGATACCAAGACCGGGTCTTATCTTTACAGGCTCGGCACGCTGAGCCAGACCGGATTGGTAAAAATAGGGCTGGATACGAAAATAGCTCCCTATCTTCTGGCTGGATATGAGCTGGCTTTTATTTTGAGCAATCGGGGACAGCCTTTCGGACCTCCTCCCGGCGGGTGGGATACTGACCTTAAGCCGGATACCAGGAAGCTGGATCCTGGACTGGTAGCTGGAGTCGGCCTGGAATTCAAGCTGGAGAAAATTAGTCCGTTCATTGAGATTTGCTATTTTCACGGTCTGAGCAACCTGAGCCTCGGGAAGGGAACCCTGGAATATTACGAGACCATCAAGAGCCGGGCCTTGATTTTAAGCGCCGGGCTGAAGTTCGGCCGGAAAAAGACCTGAGAAATTTAGCGCCGCAGGTTTAAGCCTTATCGGATGGCCTTATCGGCTTAAAAAAAGCCAGGATTGCCAATTTAGTTTTTTCCCGGGGCTTGAGGAAAAATATGTGTTGCGGTTTAGTCCCCGGCTAAAATTAAGCTGGCCGCCAGTAGCCTTCCATTCGCTCATTTAGAATAAATTAAACGAAAACAGCTGTTCAGCTGCTCAGAGTGGGGCCAGATCCAATGCTTCGGCGGGCGCTATTTTTTCTTGGTGATTTCCAGGCCGAGCTCTTCGAGCTGGCGAGGGTCGACCGGCGAAGGTGAACCGGTCATCAGGCACAGGGCGCTGGTCGTCTTGGGGAAGGGGATGACTTCCCGTATGGAATCCTCTCCACAAAGGAGCATTACCAGGCGGTCAAAACCCAGGGCTATTCCGCCGTGGGGTGGAGCCCCATAAGTCAGGGCTTCCAGGAAAAAGCCGAATTTTTCTTCGGCCTGTTCCGGAGTCAGACCCAGAATCTTGAATATCTTAGCCTGAAGGTCCGGTTGGTGGATCCTGATCGATCCTCCGCCTACTTCATACCCGTTGAGCACTAAGTCGTAAGCCAGCGCTTTGACTTTGAAGGGTTCGGTCTCCAGATAATCCAGGTCAGCCGGGTTGGGAGAAGTAAAAGGATGGTGCATAGAGACGATTTTCTTTTCCTCCTCGCTCCATTCAAAAAGCGGGAAGTCAGTCACCCAGCAGAAAGCCAGCTTTTTCCCGTCCAGTCCTCCTTCTTTTATTTTTTCCAGGATGAAATTCTTCCTGAATTCACCCAGGACTTTAACTGCGGTCGTAAAGTCAGAAGCCACCAATAACCCCAGGTCCTGGTCTTCAGCCTTCAGTGCCTGCCAGATAGCCTGTAGCTTATCCGGCTGGAGTTTTAGGGAACTCTTCAGACCACTTTCGGCTTTTTTAATCCAGATTAAGCCGCCGGCTCCCAGGGCCCTGGCTTCTTCCTGCAATTTATCCAGCCGGGAGCGGGAGAAACTGCCGCCGCCTTTGACCAGCAGGCCTTTGAGCACCCCGCCCTTTTCAATCAGGCTGACCAGGAGCTCAGAGCCCGAAGCCCGGCCGATATCGGTCAGCTCTTCTATGGTTATAGGGTCTCTTAAGTCCGGCTTATCCGAACCGTAAAGGTTGAGGGCCTGGTCATAACTCAGGGCAGGGAAGGGTCGGCTGACCTCGAAACCCTCCAGGGCAAAAAATTCAGCCATCAGCTCTTCCACGAGTTCGAACAGGTCTTCCCTCTGGATGAAACTCATTTCGATGTCAACCTGGGTGAACTCCGGCTGGCGGTCAGCCCTTAAATCTTCATCGCGAAAGCACCTGACAATCTGAAAATAGCGGTCAAAACCGGAAATCATCAGAATCTGCTTGAAAAGCTGGGGCGACTGAGGCAGGGCGTAAAATTTCCCGTGGTGAATACGGCTGGGCACCAGGTAGTCCCGGGCCCCTTCTGGAGTGGATTTCGTCAGGAAGGGGGTTTCTATTTCCAGGAAACCTTTCCGGCTGAGAAAATTCCTGGTGAGCAGTGCCGCCCGGTGCCGCAAGATGACATTTTTCTGCATGGCTGGCCGGCGCAGGTCTAAATAACGGAATTTGAAGCGCAGCTCCTCGGAAGCCTGGGGTGGGTCGGCGATGACAAAAGGCGGGATTCTGGCTTGGTTCAGGACACCCAGATCTTCAATCTCAACCTCCACTTCTCCCGTGGGCAATTCGGGGTTTACAGCCGCAGCTTCCCGTTTCTTGACCTGGCCCCGGACCTGGATGACAAATTCGCCCCGCAGTTTCTTGGCCTGCTCCAGGAGTTCCGGCCGGTCGCTTCTTACCACCAGCTGCACCAGTCCGCTTCTGTCCCTTAAGTCCACGAAGACCAGGCTGCCGATATCTCTGACCCGTTGCACCCAGCCGGCCAGGATTACTTCCCGGCCGGAATCTTTGGCCCGCAGTTCTCCACAGTAATCAGTTCTGGCCGCCCGCCGTTGGTCTCCGGTTGAATTTCCCATATCCACTTCCAGTTCGGTTCAGTTTTATTCCAGGATTTTTTTCCCTTTGATTATGCCCACCAGTTCCAGGGCCGAGCCCTCGAACTGCTTGGAATTGACCATGTCCTTAAGCTGGAATTTTCCCTTTTTGAGTTCGTCCTCGCCAACTATCAGCACCCAGTCGGCACCCAGTTTATTGGCCCGGCTGAAATGAGCTTTCATGCCGCGTTCCTTGAATTCCACCAGGCACTCTATACCTTCCGAGCGCAGCAACCGGGCCAGCCGCAGGCTGTCTTTTTTAGCCTGGTCGCCGAGGTAGGCGAAGTAGACAAAGCTGTCCTTGGGGACCTCTATCCGGGCTACCGAGAGTAGCCTTTCCATTCCCATGGCAAAACCGATGCCGCAGAGGTCCGGTCCGCCGAACTCCCTGACCATGTCATCATAGCGCCCGCCGCCGCAGATGGCATTCTGAGCCCCCAGGTGTTCAGCCACAATTTCAAAAGCGGTCTTGGTGTAGTAGTCAAGGCCACGAACCAGGGTCGGTTCAACTTTATGCTCGATTCCGTAAAAATCCAGGTATTCCCGGAACTTCTGGAAATGTCCCCGGCATTCTGGGCACAGAAAATCTGAAATCAGGGGGAAGGTGGCCGCCACTTCCCGGCAGCTGTCAATTTTACAATCGAAAAGGCGCAGGGGATTGAGCTCAGCTTTTCTCTGGCAATCAGGACAGAGCTTATCCTTGGCGGCCAGGGCCGCTTGTCTCAGTTGCTGGCCGTAGGCCGGACGGCATTTCCGGCAACCGACCGAGTTGACCAGGGTCATCACCTTTTCCACGCCCAGCTGTCCGAGCAGACGATGAGCCATTTCCACGATTTCGGCGTCCACGGCCGGGTCTTTCTCGCCGAAGACTTCTATGTCAATCTGGTGGAACTGGCGGTAACGGCCTTTCTGGGGCCGGTCATAGCGGAACATGGGGCCAATGTAATAGAAGCGCAGCGGCTGAGCCTGCAGGTCCAGCCGGTGCTCGATGATGGCCCGGACGACAGACGGCGTATATTCCGGTCGCAGAGTAACCGAACGTCCGCCCTTGTCGGTGAAAGTGTACATTTCCTTGGTGACGATATCGGAGGAAGCTCCGGTGCCCTTTTCAAAAAGCTCGGTCGGCTCGATGACCGGGGCGCGGAGCTCGCGGTAACCGTAGAGTTCGAAGATTTCCCTGGCCCGAGCTTCGGCTATCTGCCACAACCGGACCTCATCCGGCAGTATGTCCCTGGTGCCCTTGATGGCGCTGATTTCTTTTTTCGGCTGGTTATCGCTCATGGTCTGAGGCCTGCTTTTTTCTCCCTGGTCCGGCCTGGGGTTAAGGCTCTTATTTAATTTCGAAGACCCCCTGCCGCCTGATCTTCCGGTAACGTTCAGCCAGTAGTTCTTCGGTCGAAAGCTGCTGCAGCTTTTTCAGGGTCTGGCTGAGGTGTTTATCCACGTTCTTGAAAATGGTTTCGTAATCAATGTGGGCACCGCCGGGCGGCTCGGGGATGAGCTTATCGATGATGCCGAGCTCAAACAGCTTCTGAGCCCTGATACCCAGATTTTCGGCTGCCTGTTCCACGGCCATCGGCCCCTGGTCTTTCCAGAGGATGGCGGCGCAACCTTCGGGGGAGATAACAGAATAGAAGGCATATTCCAGCATCAGCATGGCATCACCGAAGCCAATACCAAGGCCGCCGCCGCTTCCACCCTCGCCGATGATAACGTTGATGATCGGTGTCCGGAGGCGGGATATGATTTTCAGGTTATAGGCGATGGCTTCGGCCTGGCCCCGTTCTTCGGCTCCGATACCGGGGTAGGCTCCGGGGGTATCCACAAAGGTGATGACCGGGAAACCGAATTTTTCGGCCATCTGCATTATCCGTAGAGCCTTGCGGTAGCCTTCCGGGTTGGGCTGGCCGAAATTACGTTCTATCCGGGCCTTGGTGGTCCGGCCCTTCTGGTGGCCGATGACAGCCACCGTCTGACCCTTGTAAAAGGCCAGTCCGGCCACAATCGCCGGGTCATCGGCAAAGCGGCGGTCGCCGTGGAATTCCATGAAGTCCTGAAAGAGTGCCTTGATGTAATCAAGGGTGTAAGGTCTCTTGGGATGTCGGGCCATCTGGACGATGTGCACCGCCGTCAGGTTGGGGACGATTTTTTTCCATTCCTTTTCTATCTGGGCTTTAAGAGCGGCGATTTTCTCCTTGCGGTTGGAGTCTTCGCTGGCTTCCAGAGCATCTATCTGCTCTTTCAAGGCCAGAATGGGTCGCTCCAGAGAATAGAAATCAAGCTTTTCTTTCATATCGGCTCTCTTACAGGCAATTTTATCAGAAAACCGGCGTCCTGAGTATATTAAAGATAGCAAGCGGGTTGTGTCAAGTCAGCCATCTGCAAATCAAAAAACAGGGAGGGACGGCCGGATATAGTCCTGTAATGTATCAGGATTCATAGACTGGACATAAAGGGGCCGGCGGCCAAAGGCCTTATCAGATAATATCTATTTTCGGTTCGAAGGTTCGGACCAGCCGGTTGAGGCCTTTAGCGGCCGGGACCTGTCGGACCCAGGAAAAGGTTCAGCAGCTCTTTTAATTCTGGCCGCTTGCGGTCAATGGACATGGCGTCAGCTTTCAATCTGACAGTTGCCTGGTGAATGAGTACGATTGACGGAACCCCGGAGATCCTGAAGAGCTGATGTAACCTTCCGGCAGGATCGTAGGCTAAAGGCAGGGGCCAGTGGTTCTCGCTCATCAGCCGTTTCAGGGCCTCCTGGCCATCCCGGCTTAAAGAGATTACTCTCAATCCGTATTCTTCAAAATGGCTCAAATCAGCATAGAGGTCCTGAGCCACATTCAGGCAGGCGGGACAGGTGGAGCTGACAAAAATTAGCAGATAGGTTCCCTCAGGCAACAGTTCCAGCGGGTGGTCATTGAGCAGGGATAAACTGATGGGATGACTAAAGCTATCTCCTTCGTTCAAGAATTGAGCTGCAGACTCGGACTCCTTAGTAATTTTCTTCATTTCTTTCATCAGTTCCTGGTTGACCTGCTGACAGCGGCTAAACTTCAGATGATTGCTGTATCCCCAGAAGACGGAGGCAAGAATAAAGAAGACAATCGGCAGCAGGAATTTGAGCTTCATTGGCGGCGGCCTCCACGAATTTTGAATTTTCTTAGCTGAAAATTTCCGTCAACCAGGAATAGAGAATCATCCGGGCCGAAGGCTATCAACCTGGCCTGGTCCGGGAGAATGATGGTCCCCAGGTAGTTGCCTTTTTGGTCATATTTGTAAATTTCCCTGCTTTTTTCGGGCTGACCATCAGCCTGTAACCCGCTCAGGCCGGCCAGGAAATAATAATTGTTCCTGGAATCGAAAGCCAGGTCGGCGACTATGAAGGCGACTTTCTGGACATCCTGGTCGCTTTTGAGCTTAAGGTCTACTCCGGGTTTGGCCAGATTGCTGCCCTTATAAAGTATTTCAAAGCTGCGGCTCAATCTGTTCCGTTCATCAAAGACCAGGACCTGGTTAAGGCCGAACTGACGGGCACAGACCAGGTTGCCCTGACGATCCTTTTTAAGAAGAATCGAATTAGCCATCATGTTCATTAGCAGGTCATTGGTCTTGATGGGTTCCAGCAAACCTTCTCCGGGCTGAAGATCGGCTCCGAATGTTTTTATCAGTGGTTCTTTCTTCAGCACCAGAGAACTGCCGGGAAAAGCTAGCAAATAGATCCGCTCTTTTCTGGCCACCACTCCTGCCGGTGCAAAGCGCAGGTTCATTGTAATTATTTCTTTTCCTGCCAGGTCAAGTACCTGAAGCCTTAAATTTCTGGTATCAGCCACATACATTTTTCTGGTTTCGACCTCGACAAAAAAGCCCTCGGGACTGTTGAATTCTCCGGGACCTTTCCCCCTTTGCCCGATCGAATGTTTGAAACTCCCCTGAAGGTCAAAAACCTGGATCCTGTCGTTCATGGTATCAAGCACAAAGACTGATTCGAAACAGACATCAAGGCCGGAAGGATAGTTGAAGAGGTAATTCTGATCCTCGCTTTGGGCCAGCCCTTTATCTTCAACCAGGGGAATAATCCGTTCCACAATCTTCTTTCCTTGACCGCCTGCTCCCGCTTCAGGCGGATTCAGGACCAGAGTTAAAAAGAAGATTATGGCCAGACCGGTGATAGCCAGAATTTGAATATCAGTTAATGGCCCGGAAGAGAGCCCCCGGAAGGGCTCTCTCCCTGGTTTTTGGTCCTGTCGCCAGAAGGTGTTCATGGTCCTGGAGTCCTCAGAATTTAAGGGCATTTTTAATGCAGGCAGCCAGTTCCAGCTCGCAATCCAGGGCATCGATAAAGGATTTAAGGATGCCAATTCTGGTCGAATTCATACATTTCTCGAACTGGGCAAAGCACTTGGTGGACGAGTCCCCGGAGCTGCTGGAATCCACGGCTGCGGCCACCGACGGAGCCAGAGAAACGAGGGCCATGAACAGTACGACCACAGCCATTGACTTGATTAAGGCTTGGTTTTTCATTTTAACCTCCTTTTTTTTGTTCTGCCGTCAGGCATCGTCAAACAGTAAAGCAAGTCCGGTGCCAGATCTCCTGCTGGCAGTCTCAGCCAGAGCGCTTCAGGCCAAGGCTGGCCTCGATAACTTTTGTTAACCCGGATCAGGCTGGCTGTCAACTTTTATTTACTGGTGATGTCTGGCCACACAAGACATTCTCCAGCCGGATAAGTTGATAATGGCCGTCTGAAGGAAAAAAATAGGAGGATGAGAAAAATAGCGGTATTTTCACGTCTTTTTAAATGAAACCAGTAAGATTATTGTCTGGAAGATTACCCGAGAGATGCGGAACATCGCTGGAGGAGTAGAAGGAGCGGCGGCTGTTGATTCTTCGGTCAAGGAATTTGGGTTGATTGAATTCGGGAATCACAGGGGGTGTCGGCAAAAGGGTGGGTTCAATAAAGAACTGCAGCCTGTCAAAAGTTGGGGACAGATTGAGGCTTACTTCACGGCCTTTTCTTCGTCACTTTCAGCTTCTTCTATACTCTTAGCTGGTCAAAATGAAGTAAATATTCTCAGCCACAGGCCACAGTACACCGGGTTCCAGAAAGCCCAGCAGAAACTTCCTTGAATTTTCGCCATGGCTGAAGTATTAAATAAAAAAAACAAAGAATATGAATTCCAGCAGGAAGAACGGGAGGCTATTAGGCCAGAAAATTTATTGGTTTCTTTTTCGGGCTGCCGGTGACGGTCCAATATTTTCCCTCTGCCGGTACCTTTGCCACAGAGTCCGGGTTTCTGTCTAAATAATAACCAGAGTGGGGGTGAAGTATGATCGGAGAAATTATCAAATTAACCTGGAAAAGAATTTTCAGGACCAATATTATGGCCGCAATTATCATTTCAGTTTATCTGCTTTATTGCCTGTACCTGGCCTTTCTGGCCGGTTCTCCTGCAGAAGCTGCCGGCAGTCTGGGGCTAGCTTTCAGCTTTCTGGCTATTCTCCTGAGTGGAGGGCTGATACGCGACGAGTTTGATTCCAGACAGATTGAGGCATTCCTAAGCCGGTTCAGAATTTCCAGCCTGTTCTGGGGGAAGCTGGCGGCAGTGGTGGTTCTGGTCTTGCTGGCTTATGCCGTGGTCGGGTCGGCTTCTCTGGTCAGCCTGGCCATCAACAAAGAATGGTCTTCTGCCGGCCAGATTTTAATAATTCTGGGCCGTGGCCTGGTTTTAACTATCTATCTCAGTGCTGTGGGATTCTTCCTGGCTACCCAGCTTAAAGGGGTTATGAACTTTGTGGCCGTTCTGGTGGTTCAGACCTTTGCTATTTATTGTTCCGAAAAATTTCTTAAGATGCTGGAGTTCATGAAAAGCGGCGGCCTTGATAAACTCAGTCTTAAAGGTGCGGCCTGGCTTCTTCTCGTACCCGGCTGGGCCCAGATGCTAACCTGGCAAACGGTTCTCCTGCTGCTGGCCTCGGCCGGCTTTGTCTTCTGGGCTTTCTGGCTATTCTCCTCCATGGCCAGCAAGCACAACCTGGTTTTTGGCCGCCCTGAAAGCAGAAACGAAATGCTCCTCCGAGTGTCTGGTTTGAAAATGACTTACCGGGAGGGCTTCCTAAGAAGGAAGGACAAAGAGGCTCTGCGGGGGGTGGATTTTATCATCAAGCCCGGAAAACTTACCGGGTTTCTCGGCCCTAACGGAGCGGGCAAGACTACCACTCTGAAGATTATCCTGAATTTATTAAAGCCCCAGGCCGGCCGGGTGGAATACTTTCCAGAAAAACTTGAAAACAAGCCCGGGAAAAAATTGAAGATCGGCTACCTGCAGGAAACAGCGGCTCTTTATCCCTTTCTAACTGTCAGGGAAACCCTGTATTTGGTGGCCCGAAATGAAAGGCTGAGCCGGGACCAGGCGGTCCATCTGGCCGTCAGCCTGGCCGAAAAGCTCGGACTGAGCGAACATCTCGACCGACGCCTAAAAACTCTGTCCAAGGGAACAGTCCAGAAGGTGGCCTTCGGAGTGGCGGCCATCGGTCAGCCCGAGTTTCTGATTTTTGATGAACCTTACACCGGTCTGGACCCGATAATAATGTATGAAATTAGAAATCTGATCCTGGAACTTAAAGCCAGCGGCGCCACCATTTTCCTTTCGTCTCACTTGCTGCCCGAAGTGGAAAAGGTCTGTGATGAAGTGGTTCTGATAAACAAGGGGAAAATTATCTGCACCGGAGAAATAGAAAAGCTCAAATCAGCCTGGCGGCTTTTTCAGGCAGTTAAGAACCACCCGACCCTGGCCGAGAGAATCAATCAACTGCTGGGAGAGGAGGTCCGGAGCAAGAATTTAAGCTATTTTGCCGGCCTCAACCTAGAATCGCTATTAAGCGACGAAACTGTGGCTGAAACCATCAAGGAGGTGCCGGTGCCTGACATAGAAAAGATCTTCCTGGACAGCGTGATGAACTCGTGACTGAGGTCTCGGGTTATTACCTTTTGGCAAGAGCTTTTCGCCATAATTCCGGGTGAATGTCTTCCGGTAAAAAACTCCTGTCCTTAAAACTTTTTTTGAGGCTGATTGAATCGGAGATAGGCTGCTGGCCTAATCGGCCTATCGGCCAAAAGAAGTGGCTGCTGAGCGGTTTAATTATATTTAAATATTTAAATGTTGTTAGGCTGGTTAATGCCGGCTTCTCTGTCTGTTACCTCTACTCAGATGCCTTTTGCTTTCAGCCGCTCGCTGGCCCCAGCGGTGTTGGTGACCGCAGCTACCGGCGGGGAAAGTTTTATAATTTTGGAGGTTTTTTATCCCCCCAGACGGGTTCTGACCGGTCATGAGCAATTCGTCCATCCTGTTGGCCTCTATTTGAGACGCCATCTGTCCTCCCAGGCAATGAATAGGCGGGAAAATTGAAGCAAAGAGGCGCTCTTTAACGCCTGCAAAAATTAAATTCTCATTCTATCCCCCCTGATGGCTTGCCTTTTACGGCCGGCTTAACTACAATATCATCTTGCGGCCGGTGCCTTTCTCAGCCGGCACCGCCTGCAATAATATCTTGTTCATAAAAAAGGAGTTACATAATGGCTCAAAAAGGCTTCAACCCGTTCGAAATGGCCCAGAAGCAGTTCGACAAGGTAGCCGACCTGCTGGACCTCGACCAGCCGACTAGAGACCTCCTGCGTCAGCCCATGCGGGAGTATCATTTCTCCATCCCGGTCCGGATGGACGACGGCAGCGTCCGGATTTTCCGCGGCTTCCGCTGCCAGCACAACGACGCCCGCGGTCCCTGTAAAGGCGGTATCCGCTTCCATCCCCAGGAGACCATAGACACCGTTCGGGCCCTGTCCATGTGGATGACCTGGAAGACGGCAGTCGTGGACATTCCGCTCGGTGGCGGCAAGGGTGGGGTCATCTGCGACCCGCACGACCTCAGCCCGCGGGAGCAGGAACGGCTCTGCCGGGGCTACATCCGGGCTATCGCCCATGACGTCGGCCCGCTGCGCGACGTGCCGGCCCCGGACGTCATGACCAACCCCCAGCACATGCTCTGGATGCTCGACGAGTTCGAGACCATCCACGGCGCCAAATACCCCGGCTTCATCACCGGCAAGCCCGTGGGTCTTGGCGGTTCCCTCGGCCGCACCGAGGCCACCGGCTACGGCCTGATCTACACGGTCCGGGAAGCGCTCACTGAGATGGGCCTCAAGATAGCTCAGACTACGGCCTCCGTCCAGGGCTTCGGCAACGTCGCCCAGTACGCTATCCAGCTCTACACCAAGCTCGGAGGCAAGGTTATCGCAGTTGCCTGCTGGGACCAGGCCGACCAGACCTCCTACACCTACAAGAAAAAAACCGGGGTCAACCTTGAGGAGCTGTTGGCCATCACCGACCGTTTCGGGACGATCGACAAAGCCAAGGCCGAGGCTCTTGGTTACGAGCGCCTGCCTGGCGAAGCCTGGATCGAACAGGATGTCGACATCCTTCTGCCCTGCGCCCTGGAGAACCAGATCAATGCTGAGACGGTCCAGAAAATCAAACCCAGGGTCAAGCTGATCGCCGAAGGGGCCAACGGCCCGACCACCCTGGAGGCCGACGAGGTCATCCAGAAGAGAGGCATCTTCGTCATCCCCGATTTCCTGGCCAACGCTGGTGGCGTGACCTGCAGCTACTTTGAGCAGGTTCAGTGCAACATGAATTACTTCTGGACCAAGGAGGAAGTCCTCCAGAAACTGGACGAGAAGATGACCGCGGCCTTCAAGGCCGTCAGCGAGCTCGCCCGCAACCGCAAGCTCTACATGCGCGACGCCGCCTACGTCATTTCAGTCAGCCGCGTGGCTAACGCCTGCAAGGAACGCGGCTGGGTCTGAGCCGGAAGCGCAGCTTCGGTCCGTCTCCCCCAGAGCGGGGGAGACGGACCAGACAATAAAGGGCCTGGAGCCACGGTGATTGGCCGCGGCTGGCCGGGTCGAAGGAGGGCGGCGTTTTATGGCTGACCAGCAAACCCCAAACTCGGCTCAGGCCATTTTCGCCAGCCTGCACGAGCGGGTCAAGGAGCTCAACTGCCTTTATACGGTAGAAGAGATCCTCAGCAACTACGACCTGCCGCTGGAAGAGGTCTTCCGGCGCCTCATTGCCGCCCTTCCACCGGGCTGGCAGTATCCAGACTGCTGCCAGGCCCGGATAACCTACGGCACGGAGGTCTTCGAGTCGCCCGACTATGAGGAGACACCGAACACCTATTGTGCCGATATCCGCGTCCAGGACACGCCGGTCGGCCGGCTATGTATCTCCTACAAGAAACCCGTCCCGGAAGCCGACTGCGGACCTTTTCTCAAGGGTGAGATCAAGCTGGCCGACACCATCGCCGAGCGCATCGGCCACTACATCCTGCACCAGAGAATGCGCCAGGTCTTCGCCGAGATGAGGGGCGAGCGACAGGACGTCCTGCCGGAAAAGGCCGGCTGGCGCATCGCCCTGTCGCTGCTCAGCAACACCGACCCCAACCTCCTGATTCGCATTTCCAGGAAGATGATGAACTACCTCGGCTGGCGGGGCGTCACCGAGGCCCGGGAGCTGCTCCAGAGGTTCAGCTCCGACCGGGCGGCCAATGGCGCACCCGGCGACGCCAACATACCGCTCAGCCGGGAATCCATGGACCGCTTCCTGCGTCTGTCCGAGGAAACCTTCCGGCTGGCCTCGGCCAACCTGAGTGACGAGGAGATCCTGACCCGCATCCAGAAATGGATTAACGAGGACCGCCTGAGCGCGGCGGTGGCCAGCTTAGAGAACATCTACGCCGACCTGTCCGAGGTCCTGGAGTCCATGCGCCGTATCAAGCGCCTGGCCCCGGAAGGTATTCATCTTCCCCGCTCCACGGCCAACAGCGTCCGCGTGGCCCTCATCCGTCGCTTCTTCACCGAGCAGCTCGAGTTCATCAATGTGGCCAAGAAGTACCTAGAGATAGAGGACTTCTTTGACCTCATGGAGCGCATCGTCTTCCCGACGGGCAGCCATGGCAAGCTGGGTGGCAAGAGTGCCGGCCTGTTCTTGGCCTGCCGCATCCTGCGCCAGGCCGCCCGACGCAACCAGATCATCGGCAATGTCACCAAGCCCAGGACCTGGTACATCCCGTCCGACGGCCTGATCGCCTTCGTTCAGTACAACAACCTGGACGAAGTCATCGAACAGAAGTATAAGGACATCGAGGTCGTCCGCCAGGAATACCCTCATCTCATCCACGTTTTCAAGAACTCAGCCTTTCCGCCTGAAATCGTGCACGGCCTGTCGGCCGCCCTTGACGATTTTGGCGAGGTCCCGCTTATCGTCAGGAGTTCCAGCCTGCTCGAAGACCGGCTGGGGAGTGCCTTTGCCGGCAAATACAAGAGCCTCTTCCTGCCCAACCGCGGCAGCAAGAAAGAGCGGCTCGACGCTTTGCTTGATGCCATTGCCGAGGTCTACGCCTCAATCTTCAGCCCCGACCCCATCCAGTACCGGGCCGAACGCGGCCTGCTCGATTTCTACGAGGAAATGGGCATCATGATTCAGTCGGTGGTCGGGCAGAAGGTAGGCGGGTACTTCTTCCCGGCCTTCGCCGGGGTGGGCTTCAGCCGCAATGAATTCCGCTGGTCGCCGCGCATCCGCCGGGACGACGGGCTGCTCAGGCTCGTGCCCGGGCTGGGGACCAGGGCGGTGGACCGGCTGAGTGACGACTACCCCGCCCTGGTAGCGCCCGGCCAGCCCAACCTGCGCGTTAACGTCTCCATTGACGAGACCGTCCGCTATTCGCCCAAGAAAATTGACCTCATCGACCTTGAGACCAACCGCTTCGTCACCAAGGACATCAAGGAGCTGCTGGCCGAGGTTGGCGAAGACTACCCGGCCTTCACCAAGGTCTTCTCCATCCTGAGCGATGGTCTGCTGCGGAGGCCCATGGGCTACGCCACCGACATCAGGAAGGCCGACACCGTCGTTACCTTTGACGGGCTGATAAGCTCGACCCCCTTCATGGCCCGGATGGAGGCCATCCTCAAGACGCTCGAGTCGGCCCTCGGCTTTCCGGTGGACATAGAATTCGCCTTCGATGGCCAGGAGCTCTACCTGTTGCAGTGCCGACCCCAGAGCCATGCCGAGGAAGAATCGGCCATGGAGATACCGGCCAACATTCCGGACAGTGCCGTCTTATTCACGGCCAGGAAGTTCATCTCGAACGGCTACGTGAATAACATCACTCACATCGTCTATGTTGACCCTGATAAATATGGAGAACTGGCGGGGCTTCAGGAGCTCTACGCCGTGGGCGAGGCGGTCGGCCGGCTCAACAAGCTGTTGCCCCGACGCCGGTTCATCCTGATGGGGCCCGGCCGCTGGGGCAGCCGGGGCGACATCAAGCTGGGCGTGCGGGTGACCTACTCGGAAATAAACAACGCCGCCATGCTGATCGAGGTCGCCCGCAAGAAGGGTAACTACGTGCCCGAGGTCTCCTTCGGCACCCACTTCTTCCAGGACCTGGTTGAGGCCGGAATCCGCTATCTGCCGCTCTACCCCGACGACCCTGGTGTCAAATTCAACGAGTCCTTCTTCAAGACGGCCCAGAACCAGCTTGTTTCCCTGCTGCCGGAATACGCCGGACTGGCCGATACCATCAGGGTCATCTCCGTGCCCGACTCGACGGGCGGCAAGGTGCTGAAGGTGCTGATGAACGCCGAGCAGGAGCTGGCCATGGCCTTCTTTGCCAGTCCCGGCCTGGAGTTACGGGCCCAGTCCTCCCAGGCCGCGGTCCTGCGCCATGCGGAAGATATCTTCCTCTGGCGGTTACGCCTGGCCGAGGGGCTGGCCCGCCATTGCCGCGAACAGAAGTGGAACGTCAAGGGCGTCTATCTCATCGAGACCGCCGAAGACGACGCCGAGGTCCTCGACCAGCCTATAAGGCTGGCCATACATTTCACCGGCAACGCCCGCCAGCGCAAGGAACTCGAGGCCTGGCTCCAGGGCTGGAGCGCTTCCCTGTCCGAAGTCAACCGGCTGCGGACCGGGTTGATAACGGACAACATGCTCGATTACCAGTTCATCACGGAAGACCGGCCGCTCAGCGAAAAGGACGTGGCCGCTATCCTGAAAGTTCCCACGGGTGCCGTCCGTTCCCTGGGCAACTCACCTGGTAAAGCCACCTGAAATGGCTCCTGAGATGAGCGGGGCAGATGCTTGGCGATTCCTTTTTATCTGAGAGTGGGATGGGGGTTGTTTCTTTCAATCATGGCCTTTCGAATTCTATCAGCAAAGGCTTTCAGAGTTCCCAAACCATTGTTGACACCTTTCTAAGTTTTCATTTACCACAATCCCGATCCGGACTGCCTCGTCTGTTTCCAGGCGGCCCGACCGGAGCTCTTTGCCCAAGCCTGTCAGAGGCCAGGCCAGCAATGACAGGATCTTGATTTCAGGCGGTTTTGAGAGTCTCAGCAGTGTAATAAATTCTTAAGAATTATTTCTTCTTCTCGGCCAGCAGGCGCTGGCGGACCACCTCGTAGAAGAAAACCGCGGCCGCGGCGCTGACATTCAGGCTGTTGACCTGTCCGAGCATGGGCAGCGACAGGAGAACATCGCACTTATTTTTTATATTCGGCCGCAACCCGTAGCCTTCCGAGCCGAGGGCCACCGCTACCGGCCGGGTAAAATCAAACTCGTACCACCTGTTGCTGGCTTCACCGGCTGCGCCCACCACCCAGATTCCCTTTTCTTTAAGACGTTCGATGGCCCGAGCGATGTTGGTTACCCGGGCCACTGGCAGGTGGGAAAGAGCCCCGGCGGCCACTGTGGCCACGGTGGCGGTCAGCCCGACCGAGTGTCGTTCCTGCAGGATCAGGCCGTCGGCCCCGGCTCCCTCGGCACTGCGGATGATGGCGCCAACGTTCTGGGGGTCAACCACCTCGTCCAGGATGACCAGGAAAGCCGGTCTTTCGGTTACCAGCAGGTCTTCCAGGTCCAGGTATTCTTTCTCGGCTAGCAGAGCCACCGCTCCTTGGTGATGGGGATAGAGATTATCCAGCTTTTCCCTGGGAGCGAAGACCAGCGGAATGTGGTTAGCCTTGGCCAGCCTGATTATTTCAGAAATCCGGTAATGGCCCTTTTCCTTCTGGATGAAGATTTTATTCAGGCGTCCCGGAGAAGATTTCAAGAACTCGATTATCGGATTGAGCCGGCCTAACCTGTCTTTCGGTTCCATGTTTTATAAATTCAGGAAGGCTGAAATTTCCTTTATTCTTTCCAGGCAACCCTTGATTTTGCGGGGGAAATTAAGGCGGGAGCCTTCCTCCACCAGCGGAATAAATTTATCCAGCTCCAGCCCCGAAGCTCTGGCCGTCAGGGCCACTCGCAGCGGATGGAAAAGGTCCTTGCCCTTGATACCGGTGGCTTTCTTGATTTCTCCGGTGAGCCCGGCAAAGATTTGGTAATTGAATTCTTTAAGCCCGGCTGTTTTCTGGATGAAGGCGGCCAGCACTTTTCTGGCTGACTCGGCCTGGATGATTTCTCTGGCCTCTTCTTCCATTTTTCCAGGATCAAAATCAAACAGCAGGGAGAATTTCTGTGGCAGGTCAGAAAACTTGTCCACCCCTTCTATCAATGTTTCCACTGCCCTGGCGAGCCAGTCGC
>JANLGB010000029.1 GCA_024653405.1 Candidatus Saccharicenans sp. | reverse complement strand
TTTTTCAATAACTTGCATGCCATTCAGCTGGTTATTTTTTTCTTCTTTTTCCATCGGACTCCCTCTTGCGAGCCATCATCCGGTTCATGATGGCTTGCTGAGCTATTTGCAGAACATTATTGGTCAACCAGTAAAGAACCAATCCGGCCTGAAAATTCATGAAGAAGATGGTAAAGATGAAAGGCATCAACAGCATCATCTTCTGCTGAGCCGGGTCGGCTGTCGAGGGCGTCATCTTCTGGGTGATGAACTGGGTCACACCCATCAGAATCGGCGTCACGTAGTAAGGGTCTCTGACCGAAAGGTCCTTTATCCAGAAAACAAACGGACTGTGCCTGAATTCCACCGCCACCACCAGCATCCGGAAAAATCCCCAGAATACCGGGAGCTGAATCAGCAGGGGCAGGCAGCCGCCAGCCGGGTTGATGCCGTGCTCCTTGTAGAGGCGCATCAACTCCTCGTTCATCTGCCGCCTCTGTTCCATATCCTGCTTGGCTCTCTTGTATTTAGCCCGGAGGGCCTTGATCTTGGGCTGGATTTCCGCCATCCTGGCCATAGATTTGGTCGAGCTGTAGGTCAGGGGAAAGAAAAGGATTTTAATGATCAGAGTCATGATGATTATGGCCACTCCCCAGTTGGGAATCAGCCCGTGGAAATACCTGGTGGCAATGAGCAGCAATTCAGCTATCCCGCCGAAGAAACCGAAATTGATGATCTTCTTGGTCTGGTGCCCATAGGCTTTCAGCCGGTCATACTCTTTTGGCCCCAGGAACGCTTCCTGAGGGTGGCTGAAGGCCAGGTAAAAATAGGGGATAACGGCTATCTTGCCGTCGGCCTGGGGTTCGCTAACTTCCTTCTTGAAAGCCAGGGCCTGGCTGCTGGCCGGGTCCAACAGGAAAATGGCAGCAAAATAATTTTCCTCGAAGGCGGCCCAGTTCAGCCCGAGATAGCGGCTGGCTTCATTCTCCAGGGCAATCTTTTTCTCCTGTAGTCGGAAGACCTTCTGGTCGCGATTGGTCAGGAAAGCCGCTCCCCGGTTGGCGCTGAACTTCTGTTTGAGTTCTTCCGGGCTCAGGCTGCCGATTCCAGGTCCCCAGAGTACTACCGGGTCAACTTCTTTTCCGCCGATCTCCAGGCTGATTTTTATTCCGAAATTATAGTCGTGGCCGTTGAAGGTCAGCTGCTTGCGGACTTTCAAAGTATTCCCATCGGAATACTCGAATATCAGGGTATCAGTCTGGCCCTCTCCCAGCTGGAGGTTGCCGCCTTCATATTTATAGAGGGCTGTATTGGCCCGCTCCATCAGTTCCGGCTCTTCCAGTTTCAAAGCCAGAGGATAGAGGCCGAACCGGCCGGCAGCTTCCGGCACCAGGTCCAGCGGTTCGGGCACCGGATTCTTCCGGTCGGGTAATTTCTTCAGGTGTTTTTTTAACTTCCAGCTGGTCAGGACTGCTCCTCGGTTGCTCCAGGTGGCTTTATACAGGGGAGTTTCCACCGTGATACTTTCTTCCTGCTCGGCTGCCACCACCTCGGCCACCGGCTGGGCTGCGGTGTCCCGGACCGGGGCAGAAGGAGCTGCCTCCTGAGGTTTTTCGGCTCCAGCAGTCGCCTCCACTCGGTCGGTGGCTGCCGCTTGCGGCTGGGGCGCCGGCTGGACCGGTTTACTGGGCTTGATAAAAATCAATTGATATAGAAACAGAATCAAGAACGACAGGAAAATGGCCAGAATTAATCTCTTTTCCATAATCTCCTCTTAAGGCAAAGGGTCAATTCCTCCCTCGTGAAAGGGATGGCAGCGCAATATCCTTTTCCCTCCGAGCCAGCTCCCCTTGAAAAATCCGTATTTCTTAATGGCTTCATAGGTATACTGGGAACAGGTGGGGTAGTAGCGGCAATTATGTCCGAGCCAGGGTGACAACAACAGCTGGTAAGCCCTGATCAGCCCGAGGGCAATATATTTCATTCAAAACTCCATCTTTCTCAGCCCGGTCTAAAGAGCCAGCCGTTCCAGCACCGCCCTGAACTCGGCCGCCACCTCATCCCGGGTCCGCCCGCAGATATCTGGCTGGGCGATGAATATCAGGTCCACCGGCCCGGGCAATAAATTCTTGTTTTTCCGGAAAAGCTCCCGGAACAGTCTCTTGACCCTGTTCCGGGCGGTGGCCTGGCCGATTTTCCGGCTTACCACCACGCCCAGCCTGGAATACTCCAGGCCGTTTGGCTGAAATACCAGGTGGAAATACCTGCCTCTTAACCGGCGGCCCTTCCTGTATAACTCAATAAAATCCTTTTTCTTACGGATTCTTTCAACCGGTCTCAGGCGCTCATCCATCAGACCGCAAGTCTCTTGCGACCCTTTGCCCTTCTGTTTTTAATAACTTTCTGGCCACCTTTACTGCTCATTCTGACCAGAAAGCCATGAGTTTTCTTTCTTTTACGGTTGTTCGGCTGAAAAGTTCTCTTCATGGTCAACACTCACTACAAGATTTAAGCTTGTATCTTAAACGAAGACAAGCAGTTCTGTCAAGTGCCGGCGACTGACTGCTGGCCGGGGACTCTGGCCACCGCGCCGCCTCCAAATACTTCCCTTATCCTGGATACCATGTCTTAACCTGAAAGAACGTTTGGTTTGACTATAAAGATAGGATAGACTATAATTTAAGAGAAATGCATTTTCTTAAAATCGGTGACAAGGTCATCTACCCGGCCCAGGGGCTGGGAATCATAGAAGATATTCAGGAAGAATCCTATAACGGTCAGTCCATCCGCACCTTCTACATTCGCCTCAAGTGCAATAATACCCTGGTGGTCATCCCCAGCAATTCGGCGGCCGAAATTGGCCTCAGGCGACCGGTTTCCCATAAGAACATCAATAAATTTTTTCAGTTCCTGAGGAAATGTTCCATCGACATCAGCACCGACTGGAAAGACCGCTATAAGGAAAATTTTGACCTGATGAAATCAGGTCAGCTGGAAGATATTGCCGTCGTCTACAAGACGCTCTTCCTGCTGAGCCAGACCAAGCCCCTGTCCTTCAGAGAAAAAAAGATGCTGGAGAAATCGCGGGAGCTGATCATCAGCGAGCTGTCCGCCACTTCCTGCCTCAGCCAGGACAAAATCAGCGCCCGGCTGGACCAGTGCCTGGCCAGCTGCCTCAAGGACCTCAAGCTGAGGTCGGCCCTTTGATTTTTATCCAATGCTGACCGAGATCGGCCTATTCATTTTATTCCTGGCGTTAAGTGCTTTTTTCTCCTCTTCCGAAACTGCCTTCTTGTCCGTCAATCCCTATACCCTGGAATACCTGGATAGCAAGGGCTCGACCCGGGCCAGGCTCATCCGGAAGATGCTGGCCAGGTTGAGCGAACTGCTGTCCACCATCCTGATAGGGAATACCCTGGTGAATGCGGCCGCGGCTTCCCTGGCCACCTCCATCCTGGTCCGGTTGTCTTCCGACCCCAACCAGGCAGTAATTCTGGCTACTCTGGCCACCACCCTGCTCATCCTGATATTCGGCGAAATAACTCCTAAGACCATCGCCGCCTACCGCCCGATGCCCGTGGCCTCTTTTTACATTTACCCGGTCCGGATTTTTTACTACCTTTTCTACCCCCTGACCAGGCTTTTTTCCCTCCTGACAAACCTCTTTCTGCCCCGGGAGGAGCGCCGCCGCCAGCCGCTGGCCCACCACCTGAGCGACGAGGAAATCAAGGTGGTCATCAGCTCCGGCGCCAGGGGCCTGTCGCGCTTCCGGAAAAAAATGCTGGCCGGGGTGCTGGACCTCAGCCACCGCCCGGTCAAAGAAATCATGATTCCCCGGACCCAGGTCCGGGCCCTGGAAGTCAACCTGCCGCTGCCCGAGGTCCTGAGGATTATCCAGGAGTGCGGTTTCTCCCGCTATCCGGTTTACCGCAACACCATTGACAATATCCAGGGGCTCGTTCACGTCAAGGATATTCTTTCTTTAATGCCATCGCCGGGGGAGTTCCACCTGAGCCGGCTGCTGCGCCGGCCGCTGTTTGTTCCGGAACTGGCCAGCATCGAAAAAGTCCTGCTGCAGATGCAGGAGGGCGCTGTCCATCTGGCGCTGGTGGTGGATGAATTCGGCAACTTTGAGGGCATCGTCACCCTGGAAGACATCATGGAAGAAATAATTGGCGACATCCGGGATGAATACGACCGCCAAGCCGAGGACTGGTACCAGCAGGTAGGGGAGAACGAATACCTGATCAAGGGCACCGCCCCCATTAAAGAAATAAATGAAATTTTGAACCTGGGCATTCCGGAGAAAAGGGATTACACCACCCTGGCCGGACTGTTTCTCTATCACTTCGGCCACCTCCCGGCCGAGAAAGATTCCATCAGGCTGAAATCGCTGCAGTTCACGGTGGAAAAAATGAGCCGTCGCCACCTGAGCCAGATCCGGGTCAAGGTGCTCCAGAACCCGCCGCAGGAGACCGCCAGATGAAGGTCGTGGCCAGCAACAAGAATGCCTACCACAATTATGAAATTCTGGAAACCATGGAAGCCGGCCTGGCTTTGACCGGGAGCGAGGTTAAATCGATCCGGGAAGGCCGGGTCAGCCTGAAGGAAAGTTATGCCGACTTCCAGGGTGATGAACTATTCCTGATAGATTGCAACATCAGTCCCTACCATGCGGCCAACATCTTCAACCACGAACCGACCAGGCCGAGAAAGCTCCTGCTGCACCGGCGGGAGTTGAAACGGCTGGCCGGCAAGGTCCAGGAACGGGGGCTAACCCTGGTCCCGACCAAGGTCTACCTGAATGACCGGGGATTGGTCAAGGTGGAGCTGGCCCTGGCCCGCGGCAAAAAGACCTACGAAAAAAGAGAAACCATCAAGAAACGGGATGTGGAGAGAGAAATTCGGGCCGAGATGAAAAAGCGTCTGCGTTGACTAGCCACCGCTCCGGCTGGCCAGTTGCCAGGCCAGACGCAGAGCTTGGCCGAAACTATCCGGACTGGCCAGATTTTTTCCGGCCAGGTCAAAGGCCGTGCCGTGGTCGGGAGAAGTCCTGATAAAGGGCAGACCCAGAGTTAAGTTGACCCCGCACTCGAACGCCACCAGCTTGAAGGCTATGAGCCCCTGGTCGTGGAACAGGGCCACGACCATCCGCTCCGGTTTATCCAGGGCCTTTAAGAAAACGGTGTCGGCTGGAAAAGGGCCTTCGATTTTTATACCCTCAGCCCGGGCGGCAGAAACCGCCGGAACAATCTCTGAGATTTCTTCCTGGCCCAGAGTCCCATCTTCTCCGGCGTGGGGGTTCAGCCCGCAGAGAAGCATGTTTTCCACTCCCAGGTCCCATCGCTCCAGTTGCTGTTGCAGCCGGCGGAAGAAGGCCAGCAGGTTTTCCTGGTTAAGGCGGGTTAACATCTCCTTGAGCGGCAGGTGGTGAGTAAAAAGGGCCAGCTTCAGCCGTCGGGACCAGAAACTCATGATGGCTTCCGGGCACAGAGATTCCAGGTAGTCGGTGTGCCCGCGGAACGGGAGTCCCGCCTGCTGCCAGCCAGCCTTGGAAACCGGGCCGGTGACCACCGCCTGCAGTTGGCCCCGGCTGGCCGCCTCCACCGCCTGTCTGAAAAATTCAAAAGAGGCCAGAGCGCCGGCCGCCGTTGGCGAGCCGGGTTCCAATTTATCCAGGGGTTGACCGGCTTCCCTGATTTCTATCTTCCCTGAGGCCAGGGCCGCTGGTAGCAGGTCGGCCGGCAGTCCGAGGCGCTGGCGCCAGCCTTCCAGGATTTCTTTTTGCCCGAAAATGAGGTACCTGGCTTCGGGCAGCGAGCCCGGGTCTTTCAAGAAATGAAGGATTATCTCGGGGCCGATCCCGGCCGGGTCACCGAGGGTCAGACCTATTACCGGCACACTCATTTAGTCTTTCGGGACGGGGCTTCACCTTCCGCTTCTTCCTGTTTCCCTTCCTGCTCCAGCTTGAACATGTATTTAACCTGGCGCTTGTAAATCAGCAGGTTGGGAGCATCCTCGCGGTTTAGTTTGAAACAGTTTCGGTCATACCATTCGATATAACCTTCCACCCGCTCACCGTCAGCCAGGATCACGGCCATCGGGGTTTTCTTGTTCATCTGTTTCAGGAAGTAATAATTCTCGGCATGAGTGTCGGTCGGAGGAGGCATCTTTTTCCGAGCCGCTTCTTTTTCCTTGGCTTCCCGGGTCATCTTTTCTTTAACTTCAGATAGGTCGGGCCGGATTAATTTTCTTTGCATCGGCACCCTCGCCAAATGAGAAGAAAATCTTTTAGTTCATCTTAACATCCGCCGGAAAAAATTGCAACCATTAAATTAGAGGCGGTAGCGATGGCTGGGGGGTCTCCTCCTATGCAGGACAAACTGTCCCGGGCTGAAAGAATAAACGACTTGACATTTATCTCCCCAAATCCATAGAATTCAATCTTATGAAGATGCACCGCAGCCAGCTCTCATTCCTTTTCTTCTGGCTGCTCTTCTTTATCAGCCTGGGCAATATCATCGCCCACGATTTTCTGTGCCATGAGGAGCTGCACCAGCTGACCAGCCCGGTCCACCATTCTTTCCATCATCCGCGCTGGGAAGCGCAGGACCTGCCGCTGCCTTACCCGGGAGGACCGGAAAAAATATATGCTCAAACCGACGAGCTTCATCCCTCCGATTTTGTCCCTTCCATCTTCCATCCGCCTGATTAAATTTTTTCTACCAGCCCCCTGATCTTTTATTCCGGAGGTAGAAATGTCATTTATTATCATCCTCTGTTTCATGCTGTCCTCCTGGCCTCAGGAACAGCCGGCACCGCCCCTAACCCTGACCCTGGAACAGGCCGTGGAGCTGGCCAGCCAGCAGAATCCGTCTCTCCTGGCCCTGGCCAGGGAAATCGAGGCGGCCAGGGGGCAAACCCTGGTCAATTCGGCCCTGCCCGAGGCCGAGGTCGGCCTGGAACTGGCCGGGCTGGATTTCCCCGGAGCCAGGCAGGTGGAGCAGGAGACAACTTTGGGGGTGGTCCAGACCATTCCCTTCCCGGGCAAATTGAGACTGCGGGCCCAGGCCGGTCGGCTGGTTGAAGCCGAGGCCCGGCTGCGGTGGCAAAAGGCCCGGTTGTTGTTGGCGGCCGAGGTCAGGAAAGTTTATTTTCGATGCCTGTTCCACCAGAAAACTGTGGAAATCCTGTTAAAAAATCTGGACCTCCTGGAAGAAATCCAGAAAAATGCCATGACTCGCTACGCTCTGGCCGCCGTGCCTTATTCCGACATCCTGCGGGTCAGGCTGGAAATAGCCAGAACCAGAAACGACCTGCTGGCCGCCCGCAATGACCTGAAGGTAGGCTGGCAAGAGTTGGCCCTGTTGCTTGGGTTGAAAGGGGAGCATCCGCTGGTCTTAACCTCCTCGCTGGAACAGCCACCGGTTGACTGGAAACTGGAGGAATGGCTGGCCAGGAAAAAGGAGCTCAGCCCCAGCCTGCAACTGGCCCGCCTGCGCCAGGAACAGGCAGAGGTTTTTGGCCAGATTGTCTTGAAGAACCGCTGGCCCGATTTCTCCCTCGGCTTTTTCTCCCCCAGCAAGAAACTCGGCGCTACTGGCCTGAGCTTCGGTCTGAGCTATCCGCTCTTTTCCCGCAAAAGGCTGGCCGGAGAAAAAATCCTGGCCGAAGCAGAAAAGCAGAAAGCCCTTTTCGCCAGCCAGGCCGCTGAAAGATTCTACGAGAGCCGGTCCAGGCAGGCCGCTGGCTCACTGGTCCAGAGCCTGGAACAGGTCAGGATTTTTGAAGAGAGTCTGCTTGGCGAAACAGAAGCCGTCCTGGAAAAAGCCCTCAGCGATTACCGCCTGAGTCGGCTTGATTCCTTGAACCTGATGGACCTCTACCGCCAGTCCAGCCTGGTTCGCCTGGAATACTACCGGGCTCTTTATCTTTATCAGACCGCTCTGGCCGACCTGGAAATCGCCGGAGAGGATTACGAATGAAAAACACAAACCCGCAACCAACGGAGAAAAACCATGCCTTGCCTGCAACTTAAATTCAAACCAGCTGCCGCCCTCTTGATGCTGGCAGCTTTAATTTTATTTAATTACTGTGGCCAGACCAACTCCAGCCCCGATAAGGCCGGCCCGGGGGAGAAGGAAGAACACACCTCAGAGCAGGTCAGCTTAAGCCCGGAAGCTATGACCATGGCCGGGATTAAAATAATGACTCTGGCTCCTCAGCCCCTCCAGCCCGAGCTCCTGGTCCCGGCTGAAGTGGTCCTCAATCCCAGGGCCTATTACCGGCTGACGGCCCGGGTGCCCGGAAGAGTGGAAGAATTGCTGGTTTACCAGGGCGACCGGGTCCGACCGGGACAGGTGGTGGCCAGGCTATTCAGCCTGCCCTTTCTTGAAAGCCTGACCGAGCTCCGCCTGGCAGCCGAGCGGTTGGAAAAATTGACCCGGCTGCAGTCGCCCCAACAGGAAGCGGCCCGGGCCATGCTGGATTCAGCCCGGGGCAAATTGCGCCTCCTGGGCCTGGCTAATAAGGAAATCGATGCTCTCCAGAGCCGACCGTCGGACAGCAGTCTGTATGAAATTCTGAGCCCGGCTGCCGGTCAGGTGGTGGCCACTTCAGTCTATCCTGGAGATACCCTGGAAGCGGGAGCGGTGCTGATGGAAATAGCCTCTTTCGACCGGGTCTGGATTGAGGGCCGGGTCCAGGAAAAAGACCAGGCCCTGGTCAGTGTCGGCCAGCAAGCCACCGCCCGCAGCGGTGCTTATCCCGCTGAAGAATTTACCGGGCGGGTAACATTTATTTCTCCCGTTCTGGACACCGCCACCAGGACGCTCAAGGTGAGAGTGGAGGCCGCCAATCCGGTCGGGCGGTTGAAGCCGGGGATGTATGTCGACCTGGCTCTCTCCCTCCCGGCAAGGACCATCCTGGCCGTCCCGGAAGAAGCGGTGGTCGAGATTAACGGGCGGAAAACTGTCTTCATCCAGCAGGCTCCGGGTATTTTTGTCAGCCGCGAAATCAAGACCGGTCCTCCGGTTAAAGGTTGGCTGCCGGTCATTTCCGGGCTGGACAGCGGCCAGGAATTTGTAGCCGCCGGAGCTTTCATGCTAAAAGCCGAGCTTCTCAAGCACACCCTGGGCGAGGGAGAGCATCACCATGATTGACCGCATTATCCGTTTCTCTCTGCGGGAGAGATTGTTCGTCGGAATACTTATCCTGGTGATAATAGGCGCCGGCCTTTTTTCTTTTATCAAGCTGCCGATCGACGCCTTTCCCGACGTGACCAGCACCCAGGTGGAAATTCTATCCTACGCCCCGGGCTATTCGCCCTTCGAAGTGGAAAAGTTCGTCACCTTTCCCCTGGAAATCAGCCTGCGCGGTCTGCCGGGCCTGACCCAGCTACGCTCGGTGTCGCGTTCCGGGTTATCGGTCATCACGGTTGTCTTCGAGGATAAAACCGATATCTATTTTGCCCGGCAACAGGTTTTCGAGCGGCTATCGGAAGCCCGGGACCGACTGCCGGCCGGGGTGGAAACCAGCCTCGGCCCGATCGCCACCGCCATGGGTGAAATCTATCAATACACAATTGAGGGTAATGAGCCCGGACCGGGACAAGATTGGACCGCCTACCTGACCGAGTTGCGCACCCTCCAGGACTGGGTGATAAGCCCGGTCTTAAAAAGCATACCTGGAGTGATTGACGTCAACTCTTTCGGGGGCTTCATCAAGCAATACCTGATCAGGGTCGCCCCCGAGCGGCTGCTGAATTATGACCTGACCCTGGCCCAGGTAGTGTCCGCCGTTGAAAAGAGCAACCTTAACGTGGGCGGCAACGTGGTGGATAAAGGCCAGCAACAATATATTGTCAGAGGCACCGGTTTGTTTAACAGCCTGGACGATATTAAAAACACGGTCATCAAAGCCGAGCAGGGTGTGCCCGTTCTCCTCCAGGACGTAGCCACGGTGGAAGAGGGGTTTGCCGTCCGGCAGGGCGCCGCCATCATCAACGGCCAGAAGGAAGCCGTCGGCGGTATAGTCCTGATGCTCAAGGGAGAAAACAGCCGGCAGGTTACCCGACGGGTTGAGCAGAAGGTGGCCGAAATTAACTCCATCGGATTGCTCCCGGCCGGACTCAAGATTGTGCCTTTTTATAAGAGAACAGACATTGTGGAAAAAAGCGTCAGGACGATCGAAGAAGCCCTGCTGCTTGGGGCCCTGCTCGTGATCTTTATCGTCTTCGTCTTCCTGCGCAGCTTCCGCGGCTCGCTGGTGGTCATCCTGTCCCTGCCCCTGGCCGTCCTGCTGACTTTCGTCGTCATGAAACAGACTGGCCTGACGGCCAACCTGATGTCTCTCGGCGGCCTGGCCATTTCCATCGGCATGATCATCGATGCGGCCATCATCCAGGTAGAAAACATTCAACGTCACCTGGCCGAAACTCGGACCAAGGACCTGCCCACCTTTCTTCGGGCGGTGCTGGAGGTGCGGAAACCGAGCATTTTCGGGGAGATGATCATCGCCCTGACTTTCATCCCGCTTCTCAGTCTCCAGGGCATCGAGGGCAAGATGTTTTCTCCGCTGGCTATAACCCTGTCGATTGCCATCATCTGTTCCCTGCTCATTTCGCTGTTCATAATTCCCGGCCTGGCCTACCTCATCCTGAAAGTCCCGCCGGCCCGGCCCGACCGCTTGCTCGACACTCTCAACCGCCTCTATGCCAGTTGCCTGCGCTGGTCGCTCCGGCGGAGCTGGCTGGTGGTCGGCCTGATGGTAGGGCTGATCATCTCCAGCCTTTTGCTTGTCCCCTCCCTTGGACGGGAGTTCATCCCGGTCATGGATGAAGGAGCCTTTGACATGGATATCCAGATGCTTCCGGGCATCTCCCTGAAACAAGCCCTGGACATCACTCTGGAGGTGGAAAAAAGGCTGAAACAATTCCCGGAGCTGGAAACCATCGTCTCGCGTACCGGGCAGACCGGCCTGGCCCTGGAGGCCAGGGGCGTGGAGAAAACTGGTTTTGTCGGTTCACTCAAACCACGAGAGCAGTGGACCTCGGCCCGGAGTCGGGAAGAGCTGACCGAAAAAATGCGGCAGGCCATCGAAGACATACCGGGAATTTCCTTTTCTTTCAGCCAGCCGATTGCCTGCCGGATTGACGAACTGGTGGCCGGCACCAGGGCCCAGCTGATCATCAAGCTGTTCGGCGAAGACCTTGACCTCCTGAGGTCCAAGGCCGCGGAGCTGGCCGCCGTGATCCAGGAAATAAGGGGAACGGCCGACCTGGTGGTGGAAGCCACTGCGGGCCAGCCTTATATGATCATCGACCTCGACCGGCAGGCCCTGAAACGTCATGGCCTGCAGGCAGCCGAGGTGCTGTCGCTGGTGGAGACAGCCTCGGCCGGGAAGTATGTTACCAGGATGTACGAAGGAGAAAAAGCCTTTGAGGTGGTCATAAAATACCCTGAAGACTGGCGCAATTCAGTTGAAAAGATAGGGTCCTTGCTGGTGGACACTCCCGGCGGTTACCGCCTTCCGCTGGGCCAGCTGGCCCGGATTCAGGAGGTGGAAGGACCCGCCCAGATCAGCCGGGAAGCCGGTTTCCGGCGGATCGGCCTTGAGGTAAATATCAGCGGGCGAGACCTGGGCAGCTTTGTGGCCGAAGCCCGGGAAAAAATCAGACAGCGGGTCAGCCTGCCCCCAGGATACCGGCTGGAGTGGGGCGGCCAGTTTGAAAACCAGCAGCGGGCGATGCGTCGCCTGGCCATCATTGTGCCCCTGACCCTGGCCCTGATTTTCTTCCTCCTGTTTTCTACTTTCGACTCCTTCAAGCTGGCCCTGCTGGTGCTGTTGACTCTGCCCTTTGCCCTGATAGGTGGCATTTTTTCACTCTGGCTGTCCGGCCTATACCTGTCCGTCCCAGCCTCGGTTGGGTTTATCGCTCTGCTCGGAATAGCCGTCTTGAATGGAGTGGTCATGGTCAGCTATTTTCAACAGCTGACCGCCAATCAGTGTTTTCCTTTTGACGAAGCCATCATCCAGGCTGCCAGCAAAAGATTGCGGCCGGTGCTGATGACTGCCCTGACCACGCTGCTCGGACTGCTGCCGCTCCTTTTTGCCCGCGGTCCAGGTTCGGAAGTGCAGCGGCCGCTGGCCACGGTGGTGGTGGGAGGATTACTGACCTCGACCGTTTTAACCCTGCTGTTGTTACCGGTTCTTTTCCGCTGGACCTGCGGGATTAAAGAAAACAACCGGGAGCTGAACTGATCCCTATTTATCGCGGGCTTGTTTTCGGCAGCGACAGGAGATTTCTGTTTCGCCGGAAATAGATGGACAGTTAATAACAGAGCCGGTCGAGAGAACGGAAATCTTTCCGAGCTGCGGCCAGTTGACTTCAACCGCTGTACCCGAAAGACCGAGAGAACACTGCGGCCAACAAAGCCGGTCAGACTCCGCCCGTCTCAAATTAATAAAATAAAAAAAGGTGGCCGGGGAGACCTCAGACTCTCCACCAGTAGGAGAATTTAACGAAATAATAGCGGCCGACAGTTCGGTAGCCGGTCTCCGGCAGCCATTCCCGGTGGTTTTCCACTCCCAGGTAGAAGCAGGTACCCGGGTTGAGCTCATAACCGATGAGCCCGCTCAGAAAAATTGTCCGGTAGTAGCTGTCGTAATCGGTGATGGTCCTGACAAACAGGCTCCGGCTGAACTGAAAATTAATCCGCTGACTGAGGATAGTCACCCTATAAACCAGGGGGCCGCGGCGCGACTCGTAAAAATTAAGGTCTTCCAGACGCGAGGTGAGCACCAGGTTTTCCACCGGCCGGAAATTGAGCTCCCCTTGGAGCGACCGGCTGAAGCCCAGGTATGGCTGCTCATCATAATAGATGGAGGAACCAACGCTGCCGCCTACCCGGCCGCTGAGCCACGCCAGCGGGGCCGAGAACAGACTGAACCTGAATTGCTTGGGCTTGAGGTCAACCCCGTTATACTTTTCAAAGGTGTCGCTGTAATTGAGAAAAAGAAAGCTCTGACGCCAGCCGCTTATCATCAGTGAGTAATCAACGTCAAGATCGGTCAACATACCACTGTAATCATAAATGCGGCGGTAGGAAATCGAAGGAGTCACCGAGATGAGGTAATCGTTCTCCGGGAGAAAGCTGTAGCCGGCCCTGAGGTTGAGAGAATGGATATCCTTCCTTCGCAGGAACCCCAGCCCGGCTTCAAACTCCGGGTGGACGCTGAACCAGTTGAGGGAAAAATTTAAGTGCCGGTCCTGGTGGTCGAAACCGAGATGCCAGGCCGGAGCCAGGGCCGTTTTTAATCCCTCTACCCGGCTTCTGGAACCAACTAATTGAAAGGCCAGCCGGTTGGTCTGAGTAATCTTGAACTGCCCGTCCATTCCCACCAGTCGATTATAATCAGAAAAAAGGGAGGACCCGACCAGACCCATTTCTTTATCAGCGGCGATAAAACCCAGGTAGGATTCAGAAAACAGGTCCTGCCGCAGGCGCAGCACATTATTCCAGGAACGGTAAGAGGTCAGTTCATCGAGCTCCGGGGCTCCGGGGATTTCAATGGCCGCGGGCCGGTCATCCAGGGCTGACATCACTCCGAAGCTGGTGTTTCCGAGCTTGCCGGTGACCTTGGCCGCCCAGACCGGGGAAACAATCTTCCGGGAATAGAGAAGCTCAAACGGGGTATCAAAGATATCCTTGCCTTCCAGGAAAAAAGGCCTTTTTTCTGGATAATAAAGGGGGTAGCGCTGGTTGACTTCATTCTGGGGAATATCGGCTTCTATCTGACTGAAATCCGGGTTGAGAGCCAGGTCGGCGGTGACGTCCGAGGTAATCCCGTACTTAATGTTGGCCCCGAGCTCCGGCCGGAATTTATCGGCCAGGGCTTTGCCCCCCACCACCGCCGGCAGCAGCTCTAGGTTTTTGCCCCGCACCAGGTCCCGGTCGAGGCTCAGCTGCCCGGCTTGAATTAGAAGCCCGTTAATGTTCCGCGAACGAGGCGGCCAGTACAGGTCCTCATTTTTTCGGGGAATCTGGCGGCGGAGAATCAGCCCCCAGGATTGAACTTTCCTGTTGGGGAATCTCAGGGTCTTAAACGGTATGGCTATTTCTACCACGTAACCCCGGTCGGTAGTTCTGGCCGCAGACAGAAAATAGCCATTCCAGTTGCGGTCAATCCGGTCAAAACTCTCACTGCGGCCACGGTTGCGTCGGGGATTGGCTTCCACATAAATTCCATCAACCTGCACCCCCCGGGCATTGGCCTCGAAGACAAAAGCCCGCCTCCGGTCGTTAAAGGTATCGAGATAAACCGAAACCTTATCGTCACCCTGGACCCGGTCCCGCTGGCAGAGAGTACAGCGGATATCAGCCGGCCTGGAGTCAAGGCACTCGAAAGCGATATAGAAATTCTCGCGGTCAAAACCCAGGAATACGGTCGTCTGCTCAGTGGGTGGGGCCCCTTCCTGGGGCTCGTATTGCACAAACTCCCGGATAACAGTTGCTCCCAGCCACTCCGGGTTCCCCAGGATTCCGTCAATCTGAGGTGGCTTGGCCAGGAGCCCGGGCTTAATCTCAGGGCTGCCGGGCGAAGCGAAAGAAGGAGAAAGGCAGAGCCAGAAAACCAGAGCGGTAATGGCTGACAGTGGCCGAAGCGGGTTTCTGGGAGACACCCGGTCGTCTCTCCGTTTTAATCCTGGACGGTAAAATCAACCAGCTTCATGTTGCGGTTTTTAAGACTAAGGCCCAGAGCTCTCTCCAGGTTGGCCAGGGAAATGTTGTAGTCGATGATGGATTTGAGTTCGGTGGCCCGAGCATTGGCCAGGTCTCTCTGGTACATGAGGACTATATAGTTGGTGCTCTGACCGACTTTCAGCTTTTCTTCTTCGGCCGCCAGTTTCTTTTCCTGCAACTCTCGGGCTACCCGGTAGGCCTGAACTCTTTTCAGGTTGGCTTCGACATCACGCAGGGCGGTTTTGATTTCCAGGAGAGCCTGCTGTTCCTGGCGTTTCATGTTGAGCAGGGCCTGCTCCAGGTTGATTTTGGCCTGGGCGTAGGTGGTCCTGGAGACCACGTTGCTCAGCGGTATGTTCAGGCTGAGCCCGATGGACCAGTTATTGTATTTGAAATTCAGGGCATCTTTAATGGAATCACTTCTGGGCCCCGGGATGGTCCCCACCACAATACCGGTCAGAGGATTATCATTCTGATAGATAATCCGGTCTCCAGAAATTCCCGGGCTCCAGTAGGAAGCGTTCAGGTTAAGTTGAGGTAATAACTGGTTTTTGGCTACCGACAGGTTGAACTGCTGGTTGCGGAGTTCAATCTGGACACTTCTCAGGTCGGGCCGGTTGGCCAGGGCGATGCTCAGGGCTTCCTCGAGCTGGATGGCTTTCTGTTCAAATCGGGGTTTATCAACAGGGATGATGGCTTCATATTGCTTTTCTTCTTCCTCACTCATGTTCATCAAGACCTTGAGCTGGTCTTCAGCGTTCTTGACGGCCAGTTCGGCCTGGATGATGTCGGCTTCCCTGGTGGCCACTTCTGATTGAGCACTTAAAATTTCGATCGGGGCCAGAGTGCCGATTTCCACCGAACGTTTATTCTTCTCCAGCAATTCCTGGGCCAGCTTCAGCGACTGCCGCCTGACTTCCAGGGTGTCGATGGCATAGGACAGTGCCCAGTAAGCTTGTTCCACCGAATAGACCATATCCATTAAAGTCTTTTCCAGCTGGGC
>JANLGB010000299.1 GCA_024653405.1 Candidatus Saccharicenans sp. | reverse complement strand
GTGAAAAGCCTGTCCTGGCCGAGGCGCTGCTCAGAGGTACCCCAGGTTGGGCCGAGGGACCAGATGGTCCGGAAATCTTCCTGGTTTATGGCCGGAGAAAAGCCCAGTCGTCCTTCGGGCGCAGAATAGCTGAAACCGGAGAGGGCCAGCAGCACTCCCCAGGAAGACATGGCCCGGGCGTAGTGATGGCCGCATTCAACTTCATTCCAGGGGTTGCGGCGACGGCCGTCGTAACGGTCACGAACAGCTTTGACAATTGATAGCCCTTCCCTCAACATCCCTTCATAAACCAGGTGACTGGCCACGTGATACTCAATTCCGGTCCAGACTTCGTCAGAATATGGGAACGGGAGAGACGGACGGCCGCCGCGGGGCCAGGTGCAGAGCAGCAGGCCTTTCTCGTCGGCCAGAGCGTAGGTTCTCTGGACGTTGGCGAAGTCGTAAAAATTTTCACGGAAATTGTAGCGGTATATGGATTCCAGGGCCTTCTTGATTTTGCCTTCATCCAGAAACCGGCCGATTCCGGCTACCATGGACAGCCACTGGCCAAGGAGCTGGTCGGAAAGGCAGCCCTCGCCGTATTGATATTTTTTCTGAAGGGCCTGGTCATATTTCTGGATGAAGAACTCGCCGTTCCAGAGAAGCGTCTCGTAATTCTTCTTTCCTTTTTCAAGGAGCCGACGATATTCGGTTGCGGCCTTCTTATCCCCCACGGCTTGAGCCATCCTGGCTCCGGCTTCCAGAGCCCCGAGGTAAAAACCGCTGAGCATGCTGTTGGGTCCGAAGAATTCGATATCATAGGTATTGTGCTGTTCATCTTCCAGCAGGCCATCGCGGTCCTTGTCCCAGCCAGCCCAGGCATATTCTAGCGCCTTTCTGGCCTGGGGCCAGAGCTTTTTAAGGAAATTCAGGTCGCCGCTTATCTGCCAGTCCCGGTAAAGGTTGATGATGCGGCCGAGCTGGCCGTCAGCAGCCGGCTTGAAGTTCCAGTATTTTTCGCCAAGAGGCAGGCTGGTGCGGAAGACCATGGCCCCGTCGGGCCTGACGTTGACCAGAAAATCAGTCTCGCGCATTGAGCGTTCGAGCTCCGGGAAAAGGAAGGCCAGGCTCTGGGCATAGTTCCAGACATGGGCGCAGTTGAGCGGGCAGCAGCCGGAGCGGTCGCCGCAACCTTCAAAGGCAAAAAACCTGCCATCGTCCAGCCAGAGGCAGGTAGGCGTGCGGATGATTGAAGCCTGGCTGGAAACAGCATCGAGGACGTAGGCGGGTAGGCTGGAGGAGAAGAAGACTTCCCTGAAATGCCGGGTTTTCTGTTCCAGCTCGTTCAGGTTCTGGAAAAGGTATTCGGCCACCTGCCAAGCATCCTTGAATTTTTTGGTGTAATAGGGATGATAGAGACGGCCACGTTGCTCACGGACGACATCAAAGTAATCAACCAGGTTGGGAAAATGCCAACTTATAACGATGGGCAGGACCACTTCGCCGCCAGCCGGGATGGTGGCCTTAAGGCCGAGGCTGCCAACATCGGTGCGGCCGTCGGGTGAAGGCTCTTCAGCTTCAAGGTCTTTAAGCTGGCCGTCGTCGGAAAAATCATCCCAGAAAATGTGCAGGTCATCCCACCATTCGCCGCGGACCCAGTGGGAAACATAGGTTAGATCGGTCCAGGTGGTGGCCAGGGCCAGGGTGCCGTAGGCAGGGGAATCAGGCTGGACCTTTTTTGAAAGAAAATAAAGGCCTGAAACCGGACCTTTAACCACGCGGTTAATGTTCTGGCCGAAGACGGCGTTGAAGAGCGAGTTAAATTCCCCCTGTCCGTCAAATCCAATCGGATTGGCCACAGAACCGGCCAGCGTTATCTTAATTTCTTGATCCGTGAGATTTTTAACGCGGTACTTGAGC
>JANLGB010000298.1 GCA_024653405.1 Candidatus Saccharicenans sp. | reverse complement strand
GCCAGTTGCCGATGCTCGGCCTGCCGCCTGGTTTTAACCTGGTGGTGGCCCGGGGCCAGGCCCGGGAGATTTTCATCTATTCGCTGGGTGTGGTTGGCCCCCTGGAAGAGCTTTTTAAGTTCCTGCCCTTTGCCCTGTTCATCCTCAGGTGGCGGGACCTGGATGAACCTGCCGACGGGGTCGTTTACGCCTCCTCGGTGGCCATCGGCTTTGCCAGCTTTGAGAATCTTGGCTATCTCCCGATGATGACAGGTGTGGCTTTCTTCGGCCGGGCCGTGGCTTCCCCCCTGACCCATGCCCTTTTCTCTTCCATCTGGGGATATTTTGTGGCCCGGGCCAGGATGAAGGGACAATCGGTGTTCCTGGCCTCCCTGATCAGCCTCCCGCTGTCGGCCATTTTTCACGGACTCTTCAACGTTCTGACAGTTTCCAATTACCTGAGGGTCTATTCAGCCATACTGGTGCTACTGTTGTGGTTAATTCTCATCTACCTGCTGGAGAAGCATAAAAAGACCACCTGATTTTTCAGGTCTTCGGACGCTGAATTCTCTATTCCCGGCTTTGTCTTAGTGAGGCCCTATTCTTCCCGCAGCACGATAACTTCCACCCGCCGGTTCTTGGCCCGGTTGGCCTCGGTGTCGTTGGGGGCCACCGGCTTGCTCGAGCCGAACCCCTGGTATTTCATCCGGTCGGTGGGCACTCCCTGGCTCATCAGGAACTCGTAGACGGTCCGGGCCCGGTCGGTGGACAGGCGCAGGTTCAGTTCTTCCGAGCCAGTGGAGTCAGTGTGGCCTTCTATGCTCAGTTTCATGTCCTGGAAAACCATCAGGATTCCGGCCAGCTTGGCCAGTTTCAACTGGGATTCAGGTTTCAACGTGGCCTTGTTGACATCGAACAGGACCCCGGCCAGGTTGACGATCAGGCCCCGGGCGGTCTCGGTGGTCTCGGCCACCGAGGACAGGGCCCCCTTGAGCTTGGAGGCCAGCTCGTCCCGTTCCTTCTGGATGGCTTCTCGCTCGGCAGCCAGCCTTTCTGTTTCTCTGGCCAGGCTGTCCCTTTCCTGGGCCAGTTCTCGCATCTGCCGGGCCAGTTCAGCCATTTCTTTGTCCAGGGCGGCCCGCTCCTGCTTGATTTCTTCAAGTTGAACGGCCAGCTTTTCCGCCTCTGATTCGGCCTGGGCTGCTCTCTGTTCCAGGGCTGCTTTTTCAGCCTGGCGCCTGGCCTCCTCTTCGGCAGCGGCTTTTTCCTCCAGGTACTTCACCGTGTCTTTGATGGCCCGGGTGGCGTGCTGGACGGCAATCCGGGCCGTTTCGGCCATGTTCTTCTTGTCGCGGGTCAGGTTGCGGGCCCTATCCAGGGCCTTCTTGGCCTCTTCCATGGCCTTGGGATTATGTTCGCCGGCCTTGATTTTGTTAGCGTACTCTATGGTCTTTTCAGCCTGGAACAGGGTTACCGGCAGGTCGGTGCTGTACTGGAGCATGGCTATGCTGTCCAGGGCTGGCGCGGCTTCGCCGGAAAAGTCCTTGAAGGCGAAGGGAACTATCTGAACGTTTTTCTCCCGGGTCTCACCGTTATAATAAAGAACAATTTCTGACGGCCGGCTGACCACGCTGTAGGGCTCGGCTGTAATCATCAGGGCCAGGATTTTACCGGGAGCATAAAATTTCTGCGAACCGGAAGCCTCCCGGCGGTCAACGAATATTTCCCCGAGGTTCTCACAGGCTCCGGCCGGGTTGACCGCCCAGATGACATAGGTGGTGATATTGCCCGAAAAAAGGATGGCCGGTTCCAGCTTCTCGAAGCTGAGGTCCACGGTGGTAACGCCTTTAGAAAATGATAGCTCGGCTGAAAGGCTGGACCGGGACGGGGCCCGGGGAGTCTTGTTGAAGGTTATCTGGACGTTTTTGC